>JBBUBA010000020.1:0-16025 GCA_038058485.1 Patescibacteria group bacterium
GCCCCTGTGCGTAAGAAATGAAGAGTAGCCCCGCCCCTACGATGCAAATGAAACCGAGAAGAAACTTAAAAAAAGTCTTATCAAAATACCTCATCCCCCAATTATACACCCACCACGCACTCCCTTCCGTTTCTGCCAAGGCATTGCCTTGGCAGAAATAAGGGTTTTTTAGCTATTCCGTAGAGCCCTCCCCTTGGCAGGAATATTTGGTTGCACTATTGGTTTTTTGCTAATTCAACATATAAAAACGCCCTGTAGTTGGCCACAATTGCTTGGAGTCCACTTTTTATTTCTTGAATACATCCACCAACACAAGCATTTCTACTATAGGGGAAATCGAATGATCCATTTCCTGACCTCCAGTCATACTTAAAACTATAAAATAGAGCCTCTCCATCAATTTTTTTGGTTTGATTTAATATATCTATTAAAGATGCTCCTGCTAAAGTATCGATTTGGATTCTTATTAGATCCATTTCAGCAATTTTAACTTTTATGTCTCTTACAAGTTTTTCTTTTTCTAAAATAGTATTTTGCTCAGCTTCTTTATTAGATTGTACCCTTGCTGCTTCAGTCTCCAATATGTCTTTCTCTTTATTAAGAAGATATTTTTTTACTTCGGTATTATATTCTATTTTCAATTTATTAAATTTTGATATGTAAATTTCTTCTATATTTACGGGGCGAGGATTAGAATATTTTATACTGGCTAAATAGCCAGTATCTGCTGTAATTCTATTTAACAAATCATTAAGATAAGTGAAGTATTGCCTTTCAGTATATAGCTGTGAATTTTTCTTTAATCCACTTTTTTCAAAAATAATACTGGATTGAAAATTTGTGTATTTTTCCACTACATCAGCATAGAGCACTTTCTCGTTTCCTTTTTGGGTTATAGATATGATTTCGGGTGAACTAGGATTACTGTCTGACGATTGAGTAGAGTTTTCTCTAGAGCTATTGCCCTTATTTGAAGTAACTTCTTTGTTTTTTAATTCCTCGACTTCTGCACGAAGTTTCTCAATTTCACCAATAAATCCAGTAGAAGTAGCGACCAAGACAGAATTGACTTGGGTACGTGAAGATTTCTTAAAAACCTTCCAACTAAAGGGGTTCCACCATGCTCCAAAAACCACTTGAGGAACAATCAGGGCTAGTAGAAGCATGGGGATTAACCTTTTCATATTTTCACTTTATACCTATTTTCCTATTATTCAACTCGTATCCACCTCTATTCTGCCAAGTAGAGGGATGGCCGAAATAAATCAGCTGATTATATCCAAGCAGAATTGTCAAAGGCATGACCAATGTAGTAATACCAAACTGCAAAAGCTATGAATAACAACACAAGAAAAACAAAAAGAACTTTTTTCATTTGAATTTATTATAACTTGTTTTTTAACCACCCCCACCACTTTTTGAGCAAGTTCTTAATCGAACTCGTAAGTGATTGAAGGAC
Organism: Patescibacteria group bacterium; assembly: GCA_038058485.1. Lineage (GTDB taxonomy): Bacteria > Patescibacteriota > Minisyncoccia > Phycocordibacterales > Zambryskibacteraceae > JAIFWN01. The sequence continues at coordinate 1,460 of JBBUBA010000020.1, forward strand.
GGACGCTTCGTTGCTACCTCGATATATCTTAATGATAACAGGACTAGAAGATGTTGCAGTCTCCATTTTATCTTTCGATGTTAAGGTTTTTTTGATCGTTGAGGTAGCTGCAAACTGGGGATTGGTTTGAACTTGAGTCTCTTCTGCTAAAATCCTTCTGGAGCTAGGCTTACTGGTGATTGGAGTAGATATTGATTTTGGCTTATCTTTTCCAGTTCCTTCAAGAAATCCAGTAATTGAGGTTGAAACATTCTTGGATGTTTCTGCCGTCCCATCCCCATCATTATCAATACTAATATGTGCTGGTGTAGCTGAATTAACTGAAAATTGTACTCTGGTGTTCAAAGATAACGGGATATCGTTAAATATTGTAGTTGTAGTCACATCCCCATTGGTAATTGTTTCGACGCGTACATCAAGGGAACCTGACCCAGTTGCTTGGCCTTGGACCGTATAGCTCACCCCATCCGGAAGAAAGGCGAATTTGTTATCTTCTATCACTTCGTAACTTACTCCAGCTATATTGTTCTCTATATCACCATTTGCATTTGGTCCAGCATGATTGCCATACGTGTCGTAGACATCTAGAGTGATCGGGCTATGGAAGCTCACTAGTTGCCCATTTGGTATTACGCATCCACTAGAACTCATTGCAAGATTTGAATATGACGATATATCGAAATTTTGTGTGCTTGTAGAAAGAAGACTTGTGACTAACTCTTTAACCCCCGAGGTACTGGGTAATGTTGCGTGTTGGGCCCCCTTAACATAGTAAGTTTTTATTGACGGGATAGCTTCAGCACTTTTTAGAGGCACCGTCCCGTCTCCGTTTATCATCTTTATATTGTAGTTGTAGTGACTTCCTTGCTGATCCAAAACAAAAATTTGACCAATTGTAGGATTACCGCACCCCACAATGTTGTAGGTGGTCACCCCATAAGTTGCAGGATCAAGATTATCAACTTCATTGTGGAAAGCTTCTGCCCTATCAACTAATAGACTGTTTCTGCCACTGTTTTTTAGATACTGTTTTGTTTCATCAAAGGTGAGCCTTTGGTTATTGTTGACCCCATCAAATACATAATATTTGTAATCATTATCAGTGACATCAAAATAATCACGACTTGGTAATAATTCGTAAACGGAAGGCATGTTTTGGGTTATAGATTTTATAGTATCTCTGTTAAGTATCGGAATATCAGTTTCTCCATCAAGTAAAGTTCGAAATGATTCGGGCGAACCATTGTGAGGAGTTGCTACATCAATAAATCTGTCAATCGAATTGCCTCCAAAATTTTTTAGGTAAAGTTTTGTGAGTAAACCTCCCATACTGTGAGCCACGACAATAACCTTGTTTGATCCAGTCTGAGATTTTATATCATCTATTTTGTTTTTTAGATCTGAAACCACGTCAGTTAAATCTTTGCGCCAATCATACGGAAAGAAAAAAACGTCCTGATTTTCCACATACCCAGCATTTTCTATCTCTTCAGTAAGATAATCAAATATATGACGAGTAAATAACGGAACACCTGTGGTGCGTACAACATCGAGGGCTTTCAAACCCGGGGAACTTATCTCCTGCCCTAAAGTTGAGAGTACCAAGCTATTTAAATATGAATCATCTCTGGAGAAAATCATTTTGGGAAGATTCATCCACACCTCTTCGTTAGAAGCATCATCTTTATTCAAATAACTAGACATAATTCCCGGCACAATTATCACTGGATTAGGGAGGCTCGGGTCGCGACCGATCCACGGTGTATACAAAACATTTTGACTTATTGAATCCCCAATACCAGTTGGAGTTGACGTTGATACATTCCTTGGACCGCTAGGATCACCCCACCAATTGTTTCGAGCATCTATGGTTGTAGTGGCAGTTCGGTTATCAATAGCCAAACCAAAGTTATTGTGAAAATTATTGTTGGTAGCTGAAAGAACTCCTCCCTCAAACTGAATACCGATACTTTGCTTTGTAAATTCTGTGTGACTAATCGTTGTGCTTCCTACATCTTGATATATAGCAATACCAAAATTATCTTCAACGAAAGAATTACTTATATTCAAATTAGCTCCTCTGTTATATATGGTTGCCGCTACGCCGGGCATATACTCACCATTAAAATTAAATCCTCCATATCGGATGACGGCATTATCCAAATCAACATTTGAGCCATTCTGAAGAAAAAATGCTTGCCAGTCTCTAGCCGCAGGCAAAGAGTTTGAACCATCAGCATTCGTATCCCCTCCAACGGTGTCATCAGTTAGCGAGGTGAAATAAATTTTTGATTGGGGTGTGCCTTTTGCAATTAAAGTTCCCCGAACCTCAATTGACCCAGAATAAACACTGGTTCCAAATTTGATAACTGCCCCCGGAGCGATATTCAATGTTTGGCCCTGTAGGATAGTGAGATAGCTCCCTTCAACTATTGTCGGCAAATCTCTGCTGTGTATTGTGCTTCCATCCCTTAATGCCCCAACTGTTTGAAAACCTCTATGGGATAAATCACTACTTGTATTATTTTCGTGGATAAAATCTGCCCCGCCAAAGATAGTAGCTGTTCTACCATTACCGACAAAACTATTGCCATCAAGATCAAGTCTGTCAGATGGCTGATAGTACAGAGCATATCCCGAATTATTCTGAAATACTGAACCAATAATAGTACTTGTACCAGATATAACATTAATCCCGTTTGTGGTATTGGCTATAACAGAATTTTTGACTGTGAGGTTCCCGCTCTTGTTGTATATCCCGGTAAGATGATCGTGTATCGATGAGTGATCAATGTACAAATCACCTCCATTATTTTCAATGCCTACGTACTCCCCAGAATTAAATCCTCCATATCCAGCATAAGCAACGTGTACATAATCCAAATTGCCAGTTGATCCTGCTTCAAAATATAGCCCTTGCCACCCACCAAGACCCGGTAGTGTAGAGGTCGCGTCACTATTAGTATCACCCCCAAATGAATCGTCTGTGAGAGAAGTAAAAACGATGGGAGCACCTAGTGCCCCTTGTGCAACAAGAGTTCCATATATAGTAGGCACGGACTGAGCCGACACCCTACCTTTGATAATTGTTCCAGCTTCAATTGTGAGAGTCGTGCCAGAAGCCACTCTAAAACTACTATCTATGAGATACACACCGCCAGTGGGAGACCAAGTAGTATCGGACACAATGGGGACATCGACTACTGTATCGGCGAGAGTGAGCGATGGTAACAAAAACAAAACTAGCAACAACTTCCTCATTTGAATCCGAAAAATCTCTTAACTGTGCTAAACCAGTCATTTCTAACTTGCCTTGTCTGTGTAGAAGAAGCGACCGTCGTGGCATTGTCAAATGCCAAGTTCGCACTTGAAAGTGCCTTCGTATTTATTACTGAAGTCCCAGTCGTGGGCTTCTGAACATTTTTTAGTTCCATTTGTTTTATTTGAAGAGCTAGTATCTGATCATAAATCTTGGAAATTTCTTTCTGCTTCTCTTCAGAAATTGGGGGAAGATTCTTATCGGTAGAATTTACCGACGATTCACGATTTGATACAAGGGCTAACATCGCAGAGCTAATTGGAGAAAGGCCAGTGATGTTCTGGGGGAAGGAAATTTTCTGGCCAGCTTTAATTATTGTATCTTCAGGAAAAACAAAGGATTTTCCGTCAGCAATTACTGCTCGTCCATAAAGATTCACTTCCATTTTTCCATTATTCGACACCTCAATTCGCTCTGGAGATGTATGGGTGATTACTAGAGAGTCTGGAACTATCTTAATGTTTACCCTTGCAACAGCTTTATCATTCCCGAACTGTGCATTGAGCACCGCAACATAATCACCTGGATATGAATACGTGTGAGTTACAGTGGCACCATAAGCAATACTGGCATCACCAAAAGACCAAATGAACGAGGTCTGGTGAGGATTTTTTGAATTCGATGAGGCCATAAATTCAATTGGCGTTCCTACCGTACCCAACCTTTCTCTACCAGCTCCAACCTTAAACTCGACATTAGGCTCATCATCAGACAAAGAGACTGAACTGTAGTGCGCAGAAACTCCGCCTCCCGAGCTCGCCGTCGTGACAGTTTGTGTTGACGCCCCTGATCCAGCTCCCTGGCTTGGACCTGTGGTTGTAACAACATTTCCAACCACAATATCCTGGTTTGCACTCCATTTGGAACCACTACTTCTTCCTGTTGCATCTACTGTAATAGTAAATTTTCCTTCAGTGGAATCTCTATAATAAAAAGTTCGATTAGAAGTGTTGGTGCTCATCGTCTTCGTTACGGCATTTCCAGTAGAACTTAAAAATTCTCCTGTGGGTGATGAGGATAGAAATTGAAGATCAATCGTTTCGGGTGTTTTATACAAAGCTCCAGAAGAGTCTTGGGTTTGAATTGTTAGCGGACTAGAAATCTCATTCGGGTTTATTGTTTGAACCTCTGTTGTAAATACAATTTTTGCGACCTGCGCATGCGAAAATGCTGGAATCAAAAAGAGGGCACATATCAATAAGATTTGCTTCTTATCGAAAAACATTATATTCAGTATAGATACTCAGCTCATCTATAGCGAAACATGAAAGGTTCACAACCTGTGGATATCCTTCGGACAGCTAACTTAACCCGTATTTCTGCCAAGGCATTGCCTTGGCAAAGTTAGCCATATTTTGGGATAAATTACAGATCTGAAAAGTTTAACCAGTCGTACAGATACCCCTCAAAACTATCAACCCCAGTAAAATACTCAGGAAATTCAGCTTTATTTAAGACATTTCCCTCATCCCTCTCCTTCCCTATATAGTCTCCAAAGCTTGAGTGGAGATACTTTTCAAGAAAACCTTTTGCTAAATTTTTATTAATTTTATTGTTTCTCCATTCTGGATCTAGGATCTTGAGTGGGTTTAAGTGTATGTAAGCAAATAGATACTTAAGATATTCATCTGTACTGGCGTGTGTCGCTTTAAATTCAGACTCAAAAAGAGCCCCGGTTCTTTGATACTTTTTATTGAAATATGATGAGTATGCAGTTAACAGCTTGCTCATAAATTTCACTATTCCTCCCTCTGTAACCTCTTTCAAAAGAAGGTGGAAGTGATTACCCATGAGGCAATAGGCCCCCACGGAAACCAGTTTCTCTCCCATGTCCAAGCTAGCCAAAGATAAATCTCTATAATCTCGGAAAATTACTGGGTGGCTGCCATTACAAAGAAAAAGAAGCTTAACAAACCGTTTATTATCATTTTCATCAAGAAATAGGGACCTTTTATCAACCCCACGACTATAGATGTGGTAAAACTCACCGATTGAAAAATCAAAATTACGACCTGACATAAATATATTATACAGAATAAGCCTTATTCCTGCCAAGGCAATGCCTTGGCAGAGTTAGCCATATTTTGGGACACACAAAAACACCCCGTATGGGGGTGTTTTTGTGTCCGAGGGGTGATCCCGAACCATCGCTTTCGCGAGCTACGGGACAGGGCCCAGAGACTCACCTACTAGCCGAAGCTAGAGAGGTATGTCTTCCTAAACCGATTAGGGTTATGGGAAGGAAACGTCGGCTGTTCTCCATGCAGACTCTCCGGCCATAAAGGTCGTTGTTTGAGAAGCTGCACTAGGACCATGCCAGGTTACACCCTCGAACCCTACAGAGTAGAGGCCACTTGCGAATGCAACACCGGCCACGTTCCTACCATTGATCTGGAAGGTAACAGGGAAGGTAACAGATGCACCCTCAGAGAGCTTACAACTATTCGTACCATCCGAGACACAGCCAGTGCCGGCAAGGAGGTCGTAAGAAGTCGAGGTAGCTCCAGCTGAGATCGTACCGTCATAAGCACCGTTTCGGTACACCTTGAAGGAAGCTGTAGAGCTTGCTACTACAGGTGAAGTCGAAGCAACGGTACCGAGGTAGAGGTCGCCACCAAGAGCCTTGATCGTGACGTTGAAGGTCGCGGTCAAAGTAGAGGTGCTTGTAATACCTACAGCAGGGTTACCCTGAGGAACACCGGCTGTGGTAATAGACTTGGAATTGAGAGTAACCTCAGGACCAGCCTTTCTCACTGTGATGGTCTTGCCTTGGGCAGAACCAGTCTCGGTGATACCCGCACCCACAGAGTTCTCAGCAGTCATGTCACCGGTGGTGTCAATGTCAGCGGCGAAGGTCGTAGCTGCAGTACCAGCATCGACAATGTCGAGCTTAACTGTAAGAACTTTTGTGCTGTCCCTTGCAACCACGTAGTCAATGTCAGCAAAGGTGGCTGTCATGGCTGTAGTACTCTGACCAGCAACCGTTGCCGAACCAATGAGCGTACTTCCATCATAGAGGTAAGCTGTGGTTGCAGTAGCAGTCGTAAGAGTGCCACCACGAACTAGGTCAACAACAAGGTCAGTCATAGTCACTGCGTCTTTCTCTGCCCTGAAGTCAATCCTCAAAACCTCGAGACCAGCATACTCATCATTGGTAGAGCTCTGCTCTGCGATAACCTGACTTGTAGCAGGTGTATTGGAGTTAAGAGAAACCGAGAAGGTTGCTGAGTCTACGAGCTGGCCTTCAGAAGTAAAGTTCCTAGAGAAAGCTGTGGCTGGAGACTTTTGGTCAATACCAGCGCCGTCCACACCACGAACACCGTCTACAGGAACTGTGATAGTCCAAGTATCGGTATCGAAGGTTGAATCCCACGTAGAGTTCGCATCAAGAGCAATGGTCAGAACCCTTGTTGCCCCCTTGGGAACAACATGGTTAAAACCGGAGAGCGTGATGAAGCGATCAGTACCATCCACAATGACAGTGCTTGCGTTCAGATCTATAGAAGCAACAACAGTCGAACCGTCCATGACGTAGATCTTCTGTCCAATCTTTCTATAGATGTCAGAGTCGGAGTTTGCTCCGCCAGACTCATCGAGATCGAGCTTGATTCTCTCGACTCTGATGTCGGAAGTCTTAGCCTCAAGCTTGATGCCGAGAATTCCCACCTTGCTGTCGCCTTCATACAACTTCGTTCCTGAAGCAGGAGACGGGTTGAGAGATGCTGTCAAAGTACCCTCAACGCCAGGGGTGGTGATACCACCTGTTCCTGGAGCGGGTGTACTTGGTGTACCCGGTGTACTTGGTGTACCAGCGAATTTAGCCCTTGAAAGAGGACCAAAGAAACCGGTAGAAGGAAGAACATTTGCAGCTTGCCACTTAGCTACAGCGGCTTTCGTGAGAGAGCCGAAGTAACCTGGAGCAACACCTGCAGGCATGACTAAGTAGCCCTGAGCTACGAGTGCATTCTGAAGTGCAACGACTTGAGAGCCAGTAGATCCAACTGTGAGGTCAGAAGTGATGACTGCAGAAGACATAGAGCCACCTGACAAAGCTTGAAGCTGTGCCATGAGGCTTGCGATCTGTGCCTGAAGTTCAGCAATTGTCTGTGCAGCAACTGGAGCGGCGAAGCCGACCAACATAGCTGCACCTGCTGCCAAACCAGCGAGTCGTGCGATTGATTTACTATTCATTTATTAATTTATTTTCTTCTAATTGCGTCCCGTGTCCCTGATTATTCTAATTGATGCTCAGGTAGCGGAACGTTTGCTAATTGCCGACGACGGATAAGCCTTCGTCGGCAAGCCCCGCCAATGGCGGGACTACCTAATAATGTTCACCTAATCAATTATATAGAACCTAACCCTATATAGCTAATCCTCTGTGGATAACTAGCCCCAATTATATGCATTTTAGGCTAAATTGCAAGAGAATACCGACTCCACCTCTTCTCCCCCTCTTTCTTTAGAATTCCGGCTTTAACTAAGGACAAAAGCTCTCTTTGGATAGTTTTCTCACTAACCCCCTCTATAAGAGGTGAGACGTCCCTTACCATGATTTCTTTCTTCCTTTTCAAAAGATTGAGGATGGTACTTTGACGACCATTTTTTTTGACAGCCACTAAACCACTTTTGTTTTCTGTTCTAGATTTAACTTCTCGAGAAATTTTGTCCTTTATAGAGGGTTGTTCGATGTTTTTTGGGGCGGGAGGGGCAAGGGAAACAAAGTTTTCCTTCTCCTCTAATTTATTAAATATCTCACCTAGAGATTGCCCTTGAGAAAGCAGTAAGGAAAACTGATGAAAGATAATATCGTAGTTCATGTCCGAAATAAGGCCCGCGTTTCTACCTACAGTGAGAAGACTGTTAATTTCTTGAACAAGACTCCTGTTTCCCCCATCATGGACGAGCCTGCCACCAAGCTCACGGAGACGCCACTTCATGGGTTCGAGGTCGCCAAAGAAGCTCGTTAACAGGTAGAGGGCGCTGGCGAGTTTTTCTGTCCTTTTGGCTTCAATATTCATGTCTTTTAGATTCTTGTCCATTATATCACGAAATGTCCTTTATTGCAAGATGTGTCAGTATAGGACATTAAAGGGACAAGAATCAAGAGTTTTAATGATAGACAAGTGCTTGAAAATGGTGTCCAGATTGACCAGGTAACTATGTGTTACAATATTCAATATCTCGTTAATTTGATGGCCAAAAAAGACAAGAAACAGAAGCGAAGCCGAGAAGAGTCAGGGTCCGTTCTTAGTTCCATATCAAAAGAGACCTTTAATGCCATTCTCGGAGTAGGATTTCTTGTCCTAACTATTCTTCTCGTTCTGGCTACTTTTAGTGTTGGGGGTCCAGTAGGTGACCTTACATATAAAGGACTGTCGTATCTATTTGGCATTGGTTACTACCTTGTGCCATTTGTCTTTCTGATGCTCTCTATCTCTTTCTTTCGTTCTCATGAAAACAGTTTCGCTCTGCCTCAAGTGGTCGGTTCAATAATCTTCTTTCTCTCATCGCTTGCCGTGGTCGGAGTAATAGCCCCAACTAGAGGAGGGATTATTGGTGGAGTGATTGCCAAACCATTGCTCTCGCTCTTTGCGGTTTATCTCTCTCTCGTCATCTTGGTGGCTCTGATGGTCATTGCTCTTCTTTTGATCTTTGATACTACCATAAAGATTGACCTGCTTTTGCTGATGAGAAAACTTTTTAGCAAAAAGAGTAGAATCGGCGGTGAAGAATTACTTCCTGTAGAAAATGCGGCAGTAACTGAAGCTGTGGCTAGAGCTTCAAGAACTGAGACGCAAGAAGCCTTAGCCGAAAATGAGCCGGTTGTAAGAAACATGAAGAAAGATGATGAGACTGAAGGGTTCGCTCCCTTTTCGGTAAAGCATTCCAACAAAGCTTGGACTCCTCCCCCACTCTCCCTCCTTGACCGGGACAGAGGTAAGCCGGGGGTTGGTGACATCAAAGCCAATGCGAATATTATAAAAAGAACTCTTCAGAATTTTGGCATCATTGTTGAGATGGACGAGATATCTATCGGCCCCTCCGTCACTCGTTATGCATTGAAACCAGCAGAAGGGGTGAAGCTCTCGAGAATTCTGGGACTTCAAACTAATTTGGAACTGGCTCTCGCGGCTCACCCTGTTCGAATTGAAGCGCCAATACCTGGAAAATCTTTAGTAGGAATCGAGGTCCCCAATACTGCCAAGACAACAATCGGTCTTGGTTCTATTCTTTCTGAACGCGAATATATTGAGAGCAACAAACCACTTCTGGTTGCGATGGGAAAAGATGTGGCTGGATTTGCCCACTTTGCCAATATTGGGAAGATGCCTCACGCCCTCATTGCTGGAGCCACGGGATCGGGGAAATCTGTGACCATACACTCCATCATCACTTCTCTACTCTTCAGAAATCCCCCAGAAAATTTAAAATTTATCATGATTGACCCGAAACGTGTCGAACTGACGATGTATAACAAAATTCCCCACCTACTTACTCCAGTTATCACTGATGCAAAAAAGGCAATACTGGCACTTAAGTGGGCCTCGAAAGAAATGGAGAGACGTTACGAAATTCTTGAAAAGGAAGCTGTGCGCGACATCGACTCGTACCACAAGACCATGAGAGAAGGCCAGACAATGCCCTTCATCATCATTATCATTGATGAACTCGCAGATCTCATGCAGGCCTACCCAAGAGAGCTTGAGAGTGCAGTCGTCCGCTTAGCACAGATGTCGAGAGCAGTGGGCATTCATCTTCTTATCTCTACTCAAAGGCCTAGTGTTAACATCATCACTGGTCTTATCAAAGCCAACGTCCCCTCTCGCATCGCTCTACAGGTGTCATCACAGATCGACTCACGGACTATCCTCGATGCCCCAGGCGCAGAAAAACTCTTGGGTGCGGGAGACATGCTTTATCAATCTGGCGACATGAGCAAACCCGTTCGACTCCAATCATCTTACATATCAGAAAGTGAGGTCAAAAAAGTAGTGAAGTTTTTGGTAGACAATTATGCAGACGAATTAAATGAGGAAATTAGTTTGACCGGAGAAACTACTTCCCTGACTGCGCAGGCAGGCAATGCAATCTTTAGTGCCACTCTCGACGAAAGCGACCCAGGAGATGACGACGAGCTGTATGAAGAAGCCAGAGAGATAGTGATGCATGCTGGGAAGGCCTCGACCTCATATCTCCAAAGAAAGCTCCGCATTGGCTATGCCCGCGCCGCCCGTCTTATTGATATACTCGAGGAGAAGGGAGTGGTCGGCCCAGGTTCAGGAGCCAAGCCACGCGAGGTTATTGGCTTCACCCCTTCTGGCGAGCCAGAAGGGTTTGGCACAGAGGCGGAATGATGAAGAAATATATCGTAATAGCTTTTTTTGCCCTCCTCATAGCTTATGCTCTTTTCCAAGGCCGATATCTCATTTTAGGACCAAAAGTTGTGATTGAATCCCCCATCCATGATGGCTTGGTGGATGAGGGGGTGCTCGAAGTGGTCGGAGAAGCCAGGAATGTTGCCTACCTCTCGCTTGATGATAGGCAAATCTATACGGATACTAATGGTAGGTTTGAAGAGAAATTGATAGCCCACAAAGGAATCAATATAATAAGGCTCGAAGCCAAAGACCGCTTTGGACGAAAGAAGGAAGTTCTTGTGCGAGTATATGTTAAATAAATTTAAAATAAACCATGGCAAAAGATAAAAAGAGAATGAAAAAAGCAGATAACGACAATCATCAAAAAAATGTTGATGACGCCATAGACGCTATCAGAACAAAATTTGGCGAGGAAGCTATCATGAAGCTGGGTGACAAACCGAAAGTTGGCGTCGATGCAATATCTACAGGCTCAATTGGTTTAGACGCAGCACTCGGTGTTGGAGGACTACCGCGTGGGAGAATCATAGAAATTTTTGGTCCGGAATCTTCTGGCAAAACCACTCTCTCACTTCATGTCATTGCGGAAGCACAAAAGATGGGGGGACTCTGCGCCTTCATCGATGCCGAGCATGCCATGGATCCTGATTACACAGCTCGGCTTGGGGTAAAGACCCAAGACCTACTTATTTCTCAACCAGACACAGGCGAGCAAGCTTTGGAAATTGTGGAATCTCTAGTCCGTTCAGGAAAAATGGATGTGATAGTCATAGACTCTGTCGCCGCTCTCACACCGAAGGATGAAATTGAGGGCGAGATGGGAGCATACCATGTGGGTAAACAAGCTCGTCTTATGAGTCAAGCACTGCGCAAACTCACGGCTATCGTAGCTAAGTCCAAAACTATCGTTATCTTTATCAATCAAATCAGAATGCAAATCGGCATGATGTTTGGAAATCCGGAAACTACTCCGGGAGGCAAGGCTCTCAAGTTCTACACATCTGTGCGCATCGATATTCGTAGGATTGCGCAGATTAAAAAGGGCGAGGAAGTGATGGGAGGGAGAATAAGAGTGAAGGTGGTGAAGAACAAAGTGGCTCCCCCGTTCCGCCAAACAGAGTTTGATTTGATGTACAACGAAGGAATTTCTCGAGAAGGTGAATTGATTGCTCTTGGAGAAAAGATGGGCATCATGAAAAAATCTGGCAACTCATACGAATATGGTGAGACAAAACTCGGTCGTGGTTACGATGCTACTCGCCAATTCCTCCGCGACAACAAACCTGTCGCAAACCAAATTCTCAAAGAAATTCGAGCAAAATTAAAAGAGGTCTAGGAATAGCAGAACAGTTTTAAAAAGCCTAACGGAGGCTGACGAGCCGAGTTCGAACAGAATCCCGTCCGCGGGATTACTGGGTGGTTTTTAAAACTGTTTTGCTATTCTAATAAAATTATGTAGAATAGCCCTACCCCTTCGTACCTCTGTCTTTTCAGACATCAGTACTCAGGATGGCGATTTTTATAGTCGCCCTCCTCCTTAAAAATCAGCCACATGCTTGAATACAGTGAGATAACAGAACATAAATATATTGTTTTTGAAGGAGAGCCGTACGAAGTGCTCTCGAGTCACGTCTTTCGTAAACAGCAGCGTAAACCTGTGAATGCTACCAAGATGCGCAATGTCTTTACGGGTCGCATTGTTGAGCACTCTTTTCATGTGTCCGACAAAGCCGTAGAGGCAGACATGAGCAAGAGAGAAATAAAATATTTATACACCAACAAAGGTGAGTACTGGTTCTGTGATCCAGCTAACCCATCCAATAGATACAAACTCCCAGACACTCTTATTGGCTACGCAGGAAAGTTCCTAAAAGAAAACATTATCGTGGAAGCTTTGATTTATGATGATGGTTCAGAAGAAGGTAGAACAATCGGCTTGAAACTTCCTATCAAAATGGACTTGAAAGTCGTTGAAGCTCACCCAGCTGTCAAAGGCAATACGGCCCAAGGTGGTACTAAAGCTGTGGTACTAGAAACTGGCGTGGAAATCCAAGTCCCAATGTTTATAAAAGAAGGAGATGTGGTGCGAGTCAACACCGAAACAGGTCTCTATGCTGACAGGGTATAGATTATTTTTAGATATTGCGATAAAGAAACGCGCTATCATTTCGTACTCGAAATGCACGCTCCACTCGCACCGTCGTGCTCCGTGACGTTTTTTCCTGCAATATCTGAAGCAAAAGGAACTAGTTCAGAAAAAGCCTAACGGAGGCTGACAAGCCGAGTTCGAACAGAATCCCGTCCGCGGGATTACTGGGTGGTTTTTCTGGGCTAGTTCCTTAAAAATTACCTAGTTACATACGGTAAGAGTCCCATGAAGCGGGCGCGCTTGATGGCTGTGGCGATGGAACGTTGAAAGTGTGATGGAACTCCACTCCTTTTTCTGTTTTGGATACGAGCGTGAGGAGTAAGGAACTTTTTTAGAGTGTCCGCGTCTTTGTAGTCTATGTGTTCAAGATTTACTTCTGGATTCTTTTGCATAGTAGTAAGTAGTTAGTAGTAGGTAGTAAGTTAAAACGGAATATCGTCTAGGTTAATACTTTCTTCCGGGTAGTCAATGGTTTCCATTGGAGGCACGACAGCTTCTTTGTTGTCAGATTTAACAGGAGCGGTCGAAAATCCTGAGGGTGCTCCCGAAGGACGGGGGCCAAATTGTACACGGTCAGCCACTATCTCTGTGCGATAATTCTTCTTACCATCGGGGCCATCCCAACTTCGAGTTTGCATTCTGCCCTCTACAAGAACCGAGGAACCCTTTCGCAAGTATTGCGCTACTGTTTCCGCCTGTCTGCCAAAAACGACAATATTGTGATAATCGGCTGACTCCTGTTTAACCCCATTTTTATCTTTCCAAACTCTGTTGGTCGCGACAGAAAAGGTGGTAACTTGTATGCCACTTGGCAGAGACTTCATCTCTGGATCTCGAGTTAGATTACCTATAACTAAGGCTTTGTTTAGATACATGTTTTTATTTATAGTGAGCTTGTCGAATCTATTCTACCACCTTTGGAACTGCTTCAACTGGGGCTTGTTTTGCCTCTTCTAACTCCTTTATTTTGTCTTCTTTAGCCTTGAGAGCTTGAGCAAAAGTGAAGGTGGTCTCGCGTGGAGCCTTGACGAGTAAGAAACGTAAAACTCCTTCAAGCTTCTTCATTTCTCCATCCACATCTCCAGTCGAACTTGGCTCGCACTCAAACTTTACCCAACCGATGTAGGCATCGTTCACCACATATTTCCTAGCCCCAATAGACTTGGTCATAGTGTAGGCCAAATCTATTTTTATTGGATCTTCTGATGCAATTTCCTCTCCCCCGACCTTCTTCATAATTCCTTTTATAGAGTCGACCACATTTGAGAGACTGTCTTCTGTAACGCTTGGGAGAATTAAATATCCCAATTCATAGACCTGTCTTTCTTTGTGGTCTTCTGTAGTGGACATGAGTTTAATGTTATTTGTAATTGGACTCAAAGCCCCGTACCGAACTTGTTCTGGTGCGGGGTACAGTAGAACTCCACTACCCTATCATACGGAGAGCATTCTCCACAAGTTTAGCTCTGACAGCCTCAAAATCCTCATTTCTTATTTCAGCAATTTTTTTGACAACTTCCCTCACATAGCTAGGTTCATTGCGCTTACCGCGATATGGGGCGGGGGCAACGAAGGGGGCATCCGTCTCACTCATAATCATTTCTATTGGAGCGTTTTTTATGACTTCATCATAGTTACGAGCAAAAGTTATAACTCCAGTAAAAGAGGTTGTGAAGTCTATTGCCCAAAATCTTTTGGCAATTTCCAAACTTCCGG
>JBBUBA010000021.1:0-2511 GCA_038058485.1 Patescibacteria group bacterium
GCTTCCGCAAAATCGCTCCATATTCTTAATTCCGAACAAGTTACTACTGGTGCCGGGGGAGGGACTCGAACCCTCAAGTCTTGCGACACGCGATTTTGAGTCGCGCATGGTTACCAATTTCATCACCCCGGCATTACCACCTACAATCTACGATAGTTTGGTGCTAAAATCTACTCATGGCAGCAATCTACAGTGACGCAATATTTTGGATTGAGATAGATAAAATCCATCCAAATCCATACCAACCACGTCGTGACTTTGATGAACTAGCCCTCAAAAGCCTAGCCGATTCTATTCGCCAGTATGGGGTGCTTCAAGCTCTAGTGGTGACAAGGAAGGAGGTGGAGAAGCCAGATGGAGGACTAGCCACAGAATACGAGCTTATTGCAGGCGAGAGGCGCTTGCGTGCGGCTAAACTGGCAGGACTGACTCAAGTGCCCGCACAAGTTCGTTCCGGTGAGGATACAGATTTGATGAAGTTGGAGCTCGCCATTATTGAGAACATTCAAAGGGAGGATTTGAATCCTGTGGACAGAGCTAGAGCTTTCGAAAAATTGGCTAAAGAGTTTGGTTTCAAACATGGCGAAATTGGCAAGAAGGTAGGGAAGAGCAGAGAGTATGTTTCTAATACTTTAAGAATTTTAATGCTACCTGATGAGATGCTCAATGCTCTTTCAGAAGGAAAGATAACTGAGGGTCACACACGTCCATTAATGATGCTTGTGGATAGACCAGAAGAGCAGATGACTTTGTTTAAAGAAATTCTTTTCAAAAAAATAAATGTGCGTGATGCCGAAGGAATAGCCAGACGTATTGCTTTTGAAAAAGTTAGGAAACTGATGGATCCGGATTTAGTAGATTTGGAAGAGAAGTTTAAAGATACTCTAGGTACGAGGGTGAGGATTGAGAAGAAGCCTGCCCGACCGGGTGAGCCGGGCGGGGATGAGGGCGGGAAGATTACTATAGACTTCTTTTCTAAAGATGATCTGATTGTATTACTCGATAGACTTTCTAAAGAAATGCCCATCCCAGAAGCAGTGAAGCCCGAAGAAGCTCAACCTCCAACAGAAGAAGAAAAAGTTCAGATGTCAGAAGGCAGTGTCGAAGCCATGGAAGCCCCACCCTACGACGCCAAGGCTATGAAGGGCGAGGAGGAAGACTTATATTCTGTCAAAAACTTCTCTATTTAGATTTTCGGGCGAAGTCTCTTTGTTTCTTGGGTTCAGATAAAATTTCGAGTGCCCGAGAAAGAGAAATTGTGTAGACGTCATCCACCTTAAGAGAGCGGAAATCTTTTTGATGCACTATGTATGGGCCGAAGCGACCGACGCTCGCTGTAATCTCTTCTCCAGTTTCAGGATGTTTCCCAAGTTTTCGAGGAAGTGTGAGATAAGTTAATGCGTCTGCTAAAGTTACACTTCCAAGATCTTTAGTTTTTGGCACACTCGCTTTACGGGCTTTTATTTTTTTCTCTTTATCATCCTCACCCTCTTGAACATACGGGCCGAAGCGACCAGTTTTTAAATATATCGGCAGTCCAGATTCAGGATTATTACCAATCGGGGCATCAGCTTTTATCTCATGTCCATCAATTGTCAGTGCTCCCGTACAATCAGGGAAGCGCTCGCAAGAGAGGAAGCGTCCACCACGTCCGAGCTTGACTATCATATCTCCGCCACAGATTGGGCATCTAAATTCTTTCGGTGCCGCGCCCAAGTCAGTCGCTTTCGCTAACTTTTCTTTACTTTTAACCTCTTTAGAAAATGGTCCGTAGAAATCTGTAAGAGTTTTTACATAAGTACGCTTGCCTAAGGCAATGTCGTCTAACTCGTCTTCCATCTCTGCAGTAAAGGTGTCGCTGATGTACTCACCGAAGTTTTCTTCCAAGAATCCCGAGACTACTTCGCCCACATCTGTTGGTACTAAAGCCTTGCTCTGTTTCTCCACGTAGCCCCTATCAACAACTGTCTTAATAATAGAAGCGTATGTAGACGGTCTACCTATTCCTCTCTTTTCCAATTCTTTAATCAATCCGGCTTCGGAATATCTTGGAGGTGGTTCTGTTTGTTTTTCTTCAGAATGTATTTTCTCAAGATTTAGTTTATCGCCAGTATTGAGAGTAGGTAATATGACATCCTCTCCTTGAGCCGATGGATCAGCCTTAGTCCAACCATCAAAAAGGATTCTAGATCCATTGAGCCAAAAATCAGGAAAATCTGCCAAGCCCTCCCCTTGGGAATCGGTTTCTAAAGGAGAGGGTTTGGCAGTAACTTTGGTACGCATAATTAGCGCATCTCTCATTTGTGTAGCTAAAGTCCTTTGCCAAATTAAACTGTATAGTTTTTTCTGTTCATCTGTGTGACCGGCATTCTCCACCTTCATATGTGTTGGGCGGATAGCCTCATGAGCTTCTTGGGCATTCTTAGATTTTTTGGCAAAAACGTGTCCCTCGAAATACTCGGGACCAAACTTGCTATTAATAACATTCTGAATATCAAGTTTGGCTTGTTG
>JBBUBA010000022.1:0-43163 GCA_038058485.1 Patescibacteria group bacterium
CTCCTTGCGGAACCAGTTCCTAAAACTGGCGTGTCTACCATTTCACCACCCGCCCATTCTGACCCTATTGTGGTCACAGATAATTTCCTCGCCGTCGCTCGAAAATTTCCGCGACCCCGACTCGGCTGTTTCGCATTCTAGCGAAACATGCCTCCGTCTCGCACAAGCCACAGGAAACAGCAGCAGTGCAGTTTCCCTGTGCTTGTGCGCCCAGTTGGATTCGAACCAACGACATTCCGCTTAAGAGGCGGCTACTCTACCACCTGAGTTATGGGCGCGCGAGGCTTATTATCGCAGAGATTATCGCTTTTTTCAATATATGTTTGACTTTGTAGTTTTTCTGTGATAGAGTCGCAAACAGACCTAGTATCTTGACTTCTTACATGCGGCCTTGCCGCGGGGGTGGAACTTGACTGGGCTCATCATAGCAACACTCTTTTTCATCGGACTCGCGATTGCAATCAGAGTCCTCGCAACCTTCAACCTTCTGTGGACCTTCGTCCCGGCCAACACCTTTGCCTTCGTTACAGGCAAGGGCAATGAGTCGGGCAGCATCGAAAACGGAGGTGGCGGCATTGTGGACATCATCCACAATGTCCCCGGCAAGAGACTGGTGAAGACGAGCCCCGACAAGATGAAGTGGAAGTTCGTCGATGGTGTCGAGAGACGGAGCATCCTGTTCCTGTTCCTCGATGTGATCTGGATCGGCCCATTCAGGACGCTCCGGACCAACAAGATCCATCGCTTCCGCTTCGGGAAAAAGAGTGACGAAGAGGTTGATGAGGACCACCTTATGTCAGGTGATCTCGTCACTAAGTATGTCCCCTTCTCCGGGGAGCAAGCCGTCTCCATCAAGAAGGCCGAAACGAAGAGTATCTTCGGTCTCGACATCATCTTCAATGTCATTCAGGAGAAGACTCTGCCACTCAAGTCCGTCATCCGACTCGCCGACAGTAGCGCCTTCCTCTCCAGTATGATCAAGGAGAAGGTGATCGGCATTACTGGCACGGAGAGTCCAGAGTATTTCCTGAAGGGCCCGGAAGCCAACAAGAAAAAGCTTGTCAAGGCCGCCGAGAAAGTGAGCAAGGCAGCTTTCGAAGAGCTTGGCACGACCATGACAGAAGTCACCATCGCGGCCCTCGATCCCGATGAGAAGAATCGAGAACTCTTCGAGCTCGATGAGCGGAGGAAGCGTGAGGGTCAGGCTGACCTCACCAAGGCGACATTCGCGGCAAAAGCCAAGAAAAAGGACAATGACGCCGATGCCGATCGTGTCGAGCGAGTCATCAAGCCCTCAGCCGAAAACGATCGTACCGTCAAGGTGGCGCAAGCCGAAGCCTATAGGTACAACACGACGGTCACGGTTGTCGGAGCTACTCCGATGACACAGGTTCCGTAACAGCACTTTGCACCGAGGCCAGCCAGAACAATGGCTGGCCTTTTTCATACTTGACAAAATGTAATCATTTGTGCTATAATACAAAAAGACATCGGACTATGAAGTTCTAACCCTAAGGGGAGATCCTTCCATGAGAACGTTCCTCCGGAGCCTCACGGCACGGATAGCGCTCGCCATCACAAACTGGCGATCGGCTCGCAAGAAGAAGCCCAAGAAGTCCAAGTCTGGGCGCAAGTCGGGCAGGCTCCACATGATCACCCGAACCCAGTGGGTGGTGGCAATCGCCACCTTCATCGTTGTGGCTCTGATCTCACAGATGGCCTTCGGTGATACCAACTGGATGAGTTTCTTCACGAAACTCGGTCTTGTCGGGCTCGCCATCCTAGCCATCTGGCTCCTGTACAAGCTGGTGCAGAAGCCGAGCTGGCGCGAGGTGGGGAGCAAACATGCAGGTGCAGTAGCGATCTGCTTGATTGCGATTGGCGCATTCGTGCTCGTCTTTCTCTTCATTCGCAATGACATGCGGAAGAGCGAGGAAGCCGAGCGTGCTCGACAAGACCGGATCGCAGAACTTGCGAGGCCACAATACGACACGGTCGTTGCACAACAATCCACCTGGAGCGATTCCATCGCACCCGGCCCCAACAAGAGGCTCGAGTGGCGGAGGATGAACCCGGTCTCCTACGCGGTCTACTACATGACCGCGAGCGGAAACTCCGAGGTGGTCGAGTTCAACAAGAACTCGACCACCTTCCAAGAGATTCCCCCGTTCCTCTGGGTGAAGTTCATCTCGAGGGAGACGGAGGCGGCCAGCATTCTGATCACAGAAACCTCCAGGTAACAAACAGATCCCCGCGAGCCAATTTATCGGCTCTCGGGGATCTTTAGTTTGTATTTATTTATTGACCGAGGTATGTAGGCTGGCTCACACCGAATGTGCCAAGGACAATACGTATGAGTCCGTAGGCACTAAACATGATGAACATGCCTATAAGCCCGTAGATAATTTTCTGCTTGCCCTTTTCGCGCTCAGTGCTCTCCCCTGCTTTAGAAATAAACTGGAAAATGCCAAAGAAGAAAACTAGAACGGCTATGGCAAAGACAAGGATGATGAGAGGGTTAATGATTGCCACATTAACCTTGTTGAGAAAATTGGAGATATCCATGAATCTCCAGAATGTTTAGAGTCCCGGTACAGATGGGATACCGCCCGTAACTTGACCACCAGTCTGAACTCCAAGTGAGCCAGCGATGAATCCTACTAGACCCCAAACTGCAACCATGACGAAGAGAGCAATAATACCGTATATCATGATGCTTTTGCCTTCGGCTTTTGATTCCTCATTGCCAGCAGCAAAAATAAACTTCATCAAGCCCCAGAAGAAAGCAAGGAGCGCTAGGCCGACAACTATAGGAAGGGCCGCAGAGACCAGCCTACTAATAGAGCCAAGCAGAACCTGAAGATTGTTTAAATCTGGAGAGCCTTGGGCTAATGCCAAGCTAGGAGCGAAAGCGAGGGTGGCGTATAGTAATTTTTTCATGTGTCTAACTAACAAATGTTATTTGTAATATACCGGGAAGGGTATGACTATATGATACCCCAGAGTTCAGTAACTTCAACACGGCTATCCACTACAAGCTAGATGGATGCACTAGATCCTTGATTCCACCAACCTCCTCCTTGTGGTTGATTGACACCATCAATACCTAACTCCTTTTGGAAAAATCCGATAATCCCCCAAACTGCTACCATTACAAAGAGGGCAACTAGTCCCCACTTCATTAGATTCTTTCCTTCCTCGATAGCCTTCTCATCTCCTCCAATCTTGAAGATGAACTTGACGAGCCCCCACATAAAGACAAGTAGAGCCAGACCTGCAACCACTACAATAGCCTGCCTTGTCAAACTGCCAACAGCAATAATAAGCTCTCCTGTTTTCGTAAGCTGAGCAAAAGTTACTAAAGGAAAAAGCAAAAGCCCTACTGGTAATATGTTTTTGTATAATTTCATTTAATTTCTATTATTGTCCTGTCGGCAATACCGGTATGCCGAATGGTCTGCTGAAGCCGATGTCTCGGTAAGCAAACCTGATGATCCCCACAAATGATAGCATCACAAAGAGAGAAATTAATCCCCATATCATCAAACTCTTACCCTCCTCATGACTCTTAGTGTCGCCAGACTTAGCTATGAACTTCACTATCCCCCAGACGAAAATGAGAGTTGCTAGACTAAAGAGTACTGGCAATGCGAGCATAATAAGTCTTAAGAAGATTACTACCAACTCGGATAAATTGCTTGGAGGCATTATGGTGTCGATCTTAGAGAATCAATAGTGCCAGTAATAACATTAGTTAGTACTACAGCCCCAAGTAATATGGCTGTCCCGATAACGGTATAGAGGAGAGCCCTCTTGGCTGTCTCAAGTTTGGTCGGATCTCCTTGAGCTGTGACAAAGAGAAAACCAGACCAAATGAAAGCAATCACCGCTACCACGCCGGCCAAAGGCAAAAGCACTTTCTCTACCACTGCTTTGATAAATTCAGGAAGACTATTCCCAAAATTGAAAGGATTGGGGATGCTAGTGTTCACTCCCTGGGTGTTTCCCCCTCCATCATTTCCGGCAGTAGGACCTCCTCCATCCTGCGCAGGAGGTGGATCTTGCGGATCATTGGGTAAATCAGCGCGAACCGCAGAAACTCCAGCACCAGAAGACAAAATCATCATTAGAACCAAAGTTAGAAAAATTTTTTTCATCTGTTTTATCTAGGTGCTCCTAGAAGCGAGTAACCCTCGTTAGGTTTAAGTAGCACATTAGTAATAGTATAGACTATGAGCCACGCTGCAAGAACAAAAATGAATCCCTTGAGAACACTCACCGCAGCGTTTTTGGCCTTCTCTCTTGCTCCAGTATCACCTCCAGAAGTTACAAGAGTGAAGCCAATCCACATGAAGGCGATAGTGGCAAGAATAACGGAGATGACAACCAAATTGTTTATAACAGCTACAGCAAGAGCTATGAGGTCATTAAAACCGCAAGGGTGCGCATATTTCGTAGGTTCATCTACTCCGCACACTATCATTGATTCCAAGACGCCAAAATTCATTTAATTTGAGTTAAAAGAGCATTAAGAGACGTGTTAGCACTTCCGACAGCTTCCTCAAGCCTAGACCTTCCAGAGGTTACAGCTTCAACCATGTCAGAAAAGATTTTGGCAGTTTTAATCGAATCTGGGTCAAGCCACCCGGCTGACTGAAGGGCCGCTCCATAGAACACAAAACCAGCCGAGTCAGTTGGCTTTGTAGATAAGAGATCTCGTCTAGCTGGGATAAGCGGATTGGCAGAAGAGAGAGCTTTGGCACTCTCTTTGGAAACTAACTTCAAGGCGCCAGCTAGAGCGCTAGCAGGGTCTTTGGTACTCCTGACTATGGCAATACCATAAAGCCTGCCGAAAGTCATAACTTTGTTTGACACTCTCGACTGTGGTACAGGAGCAATACCTATATCCATTGTGGGGTTCTTAGCTTTGAGTACTGGTAACTCGCTGGCAAATCCTAGATACATAGCTGACTTACCACTAGTGAAGTGAGTGTCAGCATTGGTCTGCGAACGATTCCACGAGTAATAAGCTTTCTGGGGATTAGCAAATTGAGTATAGAACTCGAGAGCCGATATGGCTGGGGCTTGTAATCCCCCAGAGACGTTCTCCAACATAACCGAACGAATTGTCCCCCCCGAATAGGCTGTAATTTGTGTGCCGGCTTGAAGCATGAGAAGGCTCAAAATTTCTTTAACGTGTGGAATGTTCTTAGCTTCTCCCAGAGCCATGGCTGTTTGAGTAATGTTTCCTGCTCCATCCTTAATCGTAAGCTTTGAGATGTAATCATAGATTTGGTCCCAATAAACCGGCGGAGCCGCTAAAGAAGATTTGGCTAAAAGATCTCTGTTCCAGTACATAACCATCGGGTCCACATACATAGGAAGAGCAAAGACACCAAGAGATGTTTCGAATAACTCCCCTTCTTTAATAAAAGTCGATGCGTAATCCGCGGATCGTACACTAAGCGGTGGGATAATTGTGAGCTTATCCTTGTCCTTCAAAAGGTTACTTGCCGGAATAATAATAAGGTCGGGCCCCTTACCAACAGCTAGCGCTTCGGTAAAATCACTTGAGAGTTTGTCCGCCGACTTCTCTGTGTAATTCATGGTCAGCGACTCATCATTGGCGATGCCAGTACTAGTCAGCAGATTGCTAAAGTCGTACACGCTCAAGCTCCCCCAAACATTTAAGTTGACCTTCGCCACACTACTGCCACGATTTCTGGAGAAAAGGATGACGGCGAGTAGTATGAAGGCTCCGAAGACAACTAGGAGAACAATCTGAAATTTGGACATATGGCTTTTATTATTGTAGTGGTTTCTTCAAGATTAGACCATAGTGGTGTTCCCCAGCTCCAAATCCGCGCTCAAAGACGAATCCTGCTTTTTCAAAAAGTTTTTTACTATCAGCTTCTGTAAGTGGAGCTAGTTCTCGGCTCAACTTCTTGTTGGTAATGACAGAGAGGTCCGACCACTCCACAATGCAAACCTTACCTCCCAGCTTCAAAATCCTTTTAGCTTCCTCTACCGCCCCACTCAAATCGTTCAACTGGTACAAAATATTTGAAAATACTACCCCATCAGCGAAACCATCTCGCAGTTTAGTGCCATTCCTCTTTTGGACATCACCATTTATTACTTCAATATTATCTTGCCCTGACCGAATAGATTCGTTCTTAAGTTTAGCTAGTATATCTTCATTAAGATCAACTGCCACGACCTTGCCCGTCAAACCAAGGACTGTAGAAAGGGCTAGCGAGTAATGCCCAGCTCCACTCGCGAGATCTACTACCTTTTGCCCGGGAATAAAGCCGAATTCCAAAACATTCTTTTTGGGGTCGGAAAACATGACTCTATTATACAGGATTTGAGCCATAATCTGAGCCACCATTTCTGCTTGACAAAATAGATATCTGGGTGTATGATTAAACGAGTACTGAACCTTCACAAGGGAGTATGCCATGAAAAACCATCACCCCGACCGCGGATATATCATCCGCTTGTCGGCCACCATGACTGTGATGTTGGGGCTCATGTTGAGCATCAACATCTACGAGGTCGTGGCCCAGACTCCGCGGCAGGAAGTCCAGATGCGGATCATGGCCCAGACGGCTGGGACGAACGGACCGATGACGGTGCGCTCGGATTCCGGCAGCCTGCGAACCCTTACCGTCGTTGGGGGCCAGATCTTCAGGATCACCCTCCAGTCGGTTGGCGCCTCTGCATGCCAGATGAACTCCCCCTTCGTGGGTGGCGTGCCCACGAACTGGACGAGTGAGGGTAATCCGGGCGAACGGTTATACCCCGCTCCCGGCGGCAAGACGATCATCAAGTTCGCCTGCACCAACATGGTGCAGAGCGCCCAAGACAGTGTCGTCATCTCCCGACAATGAACGCCCACGCGGCGTAGAGCAAAGCCCCGAGCGACACATCGCTCGGGGCTTCTTCACATCAAAATTCCATAAGTAAATCAGGCTGCGGCTTTTTCTTCCGTTTGAAGCAAGTGTCTAAGTCGATTTTTGACAACCTGTTCGATGCGATTAATATATTCTGTATGCCCAGGGAGATCTCCAGAACTATGGAAAACCTTATCCGGATTTGTAGTTCCTTGAGATTTTCCCCGACCTTTTATTTCTAATGGTAATCTTCCTCTGTAGTACAAAACTTTAGATGGGCGAAGTCCTGGATTATGTTTGAAAACATTTTCCCAATATTCTTGGCTAGTTACGGTTGATTCAGGCCTCATAAATACCTCTCCAGCTCTTTCATAAGACTTTTTAAAAAATAGTTCTACAGTCTCGATATCCAAATACATCAAATTCCCATCTTCTTGAAAAAACTCGAGAAAGACTTTCTTGGAATCAAAACCGAGTCTTTTAATAAATTCTTCTGATGGATCAAAGCTCCAACCTTTTTCATTTCTTATGACTCTCAGTTCTTTAAGAGCCAGGAGAACATCTTTTTCATTTCTTCTTACAAAATTCATTTGCTCTAAAATCCTTGGATTGGGCACGGGTTTGCCTTTAGCATCCAGAACATATTGGGAGCCGCTTACTGGGTCTACCTCTATATTCTCTGGAATACATACCAACCCAGCATTCACAGGAATCCCTCTTCCTTCGTTCCATACAAAAACATCATTGTCATAGTCCTCTCGCTCGTTACCAGTTTTCTGAAGTTCTTCTTCTGGAGCTCGCGCTTTACTTCTGTGAAAATAATTCTTTGAAACGAATTCGGCTGGATAGTAGAAATAAATGTCATAGCCTCGTTCCGCTCCATACATTTTTCCCAACACTTCATTAAACCCGAAGTGTACTGAAGAAAGTTCTGCGGCAGGTCTTCCTTCCGCACTCAACTCTGTTCTTTCAATACCCTCCCAAATATCATCTACTATTTTTTCATTTGATATTTGTGGGTTCAGCATTCTTAGAACTTCGATACTTTTCTTCAAATATCCGTCAATGTGTGGATTTCCTGACTCTAATCCACTAAGGTAAGAGACCAGTTTCTTCTCTTTCAATATCTCAACAAAATTATTATGGAATTCTCCATCTCCCATTGATCCATACCCAGATGTAGAAGAGAAGCTTTTCTCTCGCACTCCTTGCCTTGTAACATGAGACACAAAATTACCTGAAAGCCGTTTGAGAAGGATTAAATAATTTTCGAGATTCATTTCCGTCATCGCTTCCTCCGAAAGATACTTTTCCTGTTCTTCTGGAGTGAGGGGTGACCTTTCAAGTACTTTCGCAAGCTCTCGCTCGAATCTTTCTTGGGCCTCCTTAATTAATTCTTCTTTCTTCTTACCCGCCACTTCGGCTAGTTTCGTTTCAAGTTCTTTGAGATATTGTCTTTCGAAAACGCGGTCAAAGAGACTTTCATGAAGTCTTTCGTATATCTCTTTAGCTCGATAGTCCTCTAAGAGCTCACTCCCCTCGAGTTCTTTGCCAGATGTCTTGAGTTTTCGTATCTTTCGAATTCTTTGGGCTGTCTCGTCTCTTAGTTCTGGGGCTAGTTCTTTTGAAAATCTTCTTTTTAAATTTTCGGGAGGAATTTCTGGTGCTTCAAACATTGTTTTAAATTACAAACAGATGAGCGACGCGAGACTATCTCCTTCGCGGAGCTTCATGATGCGAACTCCTTGGGTAGAACGGCCAAGGATTGGAATTTCCTTGAGGTCCACACGAACAACTTGAGATTTTTTTGAAATTGCTACCACTTCCGATTCTTCTTCCGTCACAATTTGACTCCCCATCACCACACCAGTTTTAGTTGTAACTTTGGAAGTCAGAATTCCGCTTCCTCCCCTACCTTGGATTTTATATTCACCTATTTCTGTGCGCTTACCATAACCGTTGGCCGAAATAACTAAGAGGCAAGAACTCTTCCACTCTGGTTTTATAACGTGCGCCGCCACTACCTCATCCCCGCCCGAACGACCGTTCGGTCGGGCGGGTTTTTTATCCAATTTAATCGCGCGGACTCCACCAGCCGCTCGCCCCATCTCACGAATATCAGAATCTTTAAATCTGATAGACATACCTTCTTTGGTAACCAGAGAGATTGTATCGCCCTTTTGGGCATGTCCTACTGCAATGAGTTTGTCGTTAGCATCAAGACGAATGGCAATGATGCCACTGGCCCGAACATCATGGAAGGATTGGGCCGAGACACGCTTTCCCACTCCATCTTTTGTCACCATGAAGAGCGACCCCTCGATATTCTTTTGTTCTTTAGGCATGGCGAGAATCGAGGTGACTTTCTCATCATCACTTAGAGAAATGAAGTTCATGATGGACTTACCTCTCGTGGCGCGCTTCCCTTCCGGGATGTCATACATCTTTATTTGGTAAGCCTTACCCTTATCAGTGAAGAAGAGAAGGTCTGAGTGGGTAGAAGCTGTCAGGAAAATGGTTACAAAATCTTCTTCTTTGGTATCCAAATCAATCACTCCCACTCCTCCTCTTTTTTGCTTTTTATATTCGTCAGGATTTGTGCGCTTAACGTACCCACCAGAAGTCAAGACCAGGGCTTGCTCTTCGTCTGGGATAAGATCCTCGACCGAGATAACCTTGGCTCCACCCTTAACTACCTTAGTTCTTCTCTCATCACCGAATTGATCTTGGACCCTGATAAGTTCATCTTTTATAACTCCTCTAATTTTTTTCGGGGAAGAAAGAAGGTCTTTAAGGTTCTCTATGAAAAACTGTGCTTCTTTGAGCTCATCTTCAACTTTTTGCCTCTCAAGTCCGGCCAGTTTTTGCAAACGCATCTCAAGAATGGCGTTGGCCTGAAGTTCGGAGAATTTATACTGCTTCATGAGCGCTGTGCGAGCGTCATCAACAGTCTTGGAGGCTCTAATGAGCTTTACTATCTCATCGATGTGATCAAGAGCCTTCTTGAGCCCAAGCAAGATGTGTTCTCGCGCCTCGGCTTGTTTAAGATCAAAAGCACTGCGTCTCTTGACCACTTCCTCGCGATGCTTGACGAATTCCATAAGCATCGACTTCAAACTCATTGTCTGTGGCACACCATCAACCAGCGCCACCATGTTGACGTGGAAAGTTTCCTCAAGTTGCGTGTGTTTGTACAAAGCATTTAAAACTTTTTGTGGTTGACTACCTTGTTTTAAATCAATAGCGATACGAATGTCTTTAGTCGATTCGTCACGAAGAGCTTTGATGCCTTCGACTCTTTTCTCACGTACAAGGTCGGCAATTTTTTCAATCAGATCAGCTTTGTTCACCCTATAAGGGATTTCTGAAATGATTATTTGATTTCCACTCTTCCCTTCTTCAACAATTTCTGAAACTCCTCGCATCAATATCCCTCCACGACCAGTGGCGTAAACATGGGCGATGTCCCTTTGATTAAAAATGATTCCTCCAGTTGGAAAGTCAGGGCCCTTCACAAACTCAAGAAGGTCTTCGGTAGTCGCTTCCGGATCATTGATAAGAAGGATAACCGCATCCACCACTTCGTTAAGATTGTGTGGAGGAATGTTGGTGGCCATACCAACGGCAATACCCAAAGTACCATTCAAAAGAAGGTTGGGAGCGGCGCTCGGCAACACTACAGGTTCCTTTTTGGTACCGTCGTAATTGGGACGGAAATCTACCGTATCTTTTTCTATATCGGCCAAAAGTTCTCCGGACAACTTACTCATCTTGGCCTCTGTGTATCTGTAGGCCGCCGCTCCATCACCATCGATAGAACCAAAGTTTCCTTGGCCGATGACTAATGGGTACCGAGTGGAGAAATCTTGAGCGAGCTTAACCATCGCATCATAAACGGAAGCATCTCCATGTGGGTGATACGAACCAAGCACCTCTCCAACGACAGTGGCCGACTTCCGAGTCTTCGACGAAGCCGAAAGACCGATTTGATTCATAGCGTAGAGAATGCGACGATGCACTGGTTTCAACCCATCGCGGACATCAGGGAGAGCACGGTCGGTAATAACCGACATGGCATAGTCGATGAAAGACTCCTTCATCTCGCTCACTATCGAACGTGAGACTACCCGCCCACCGGACTCGGCGGGCAAGCTTTGTTTATGTTCACTATTTGCCATCTGAAATTAATTTCTCCAGAGATTTCCAAGATGATCTAATCCCCTCAAAAGCTCCAGCAATGGATGACGATTCAACTGTCGCTGCTAGATTAACAGGACCAGTAGAATCTTTCGCAATTTGTGGTTCGCCTCCAAATCTGACAAAAGACCAGATAGCAAATATAGCAAGGGTTACGCCACCAGAAGCAAGGATAGCAAAGCGCTTCTTGTGAGAAGGGGTCTTGGTATGAAGTTCTCTTAAATATTTACGCATGTTATTTAATTTTTTATTCTACTCTTCCTTTAATACTACTATTTCTCCCTCCTTGCCATCTAGGTCTTTCTTTTTTACCACGAGTTTGTCGAGTGGCTTTATGTCATCCTCGCCCGTCTCCTTCAAGAACTTCTTTAGAGTTTCTGGAGTGTAACTGGTGGGGATGATGATGGCCGGTTCAAGTGAGACCGCCAACTTGTAATTAGATACTGGGGCGAAGAGTATGTCTATATCCTCAAGTTGTCCAAGAGTCTCTGACGACAATTCTGAATCGGTGAGAGACCCTAGGAAACAGAGATTGACTCCCTCAAAGTTCAAAACATAAACCGTGTTTATCTTTTTATCATTTGTATAAGAAAGAAGACCTTTGACGGAAATGTCTTTTATTTCGTACTCGCCTGGACCACTTATGACAAATCCTGACTTATCGGAAGTTTCCTCGTGTCCAACGTTAAAAAGAGTGATGTCGGCTGAAATTTTTGATTTTGGGTTAATGACAAGAGAGAGCTCTCCTTGAGAAACCTTGAAGGAATCATCACCCTGAAATGTGATTACCATTAGCCCTATTTTAGCATATTTGAGGCTAAAATACAAGTATTTGGTCTTTGTTCTCTTTTGTGTTAAGGTTGCTTTCATGGGCAATCTGGCCTGCCTGCTATCGAGCAGGAATTAATAATCTCCTGTTTCGTTACCCCTCAAGGTTCGGCAACCACTGAAGCAACCCGAGGACCGAAACAGGCTCAAAAATTTGTCATTATTTGGAATTGGAAAGAAAGTAGTAGGGGTAGAGGAAACTAAAGCAGACATTGTTGTGCCTGTTTTCTCGTTCATGGGCAAGCTTGTGGAAAAGTCCCCTGCTCCGCCTAAAGTTGATGACGTGATAGAAGGTCCTGTCCTCTCTATAGACAAGGGGGCAGTCTACATTGACCTTCCACCATTTGGCACAGGTATTATCTACGGTCGCGAGTTTATGAATGCTCGTGACATTATCAAGAAAATAAATGTTGGTGACACTGTCGCGGGCAAAGTAGTCAGTATCGGTGGAGAAGATGGCTATATTGAGATCTCTC
This sequence comes from Patescibacteria group bacterium, assembly GCA_038058485.1. Classification (GTDB taxonomy): domain Bacteria; phylum Patescibacteriota; class Minisyncoccia; order Phycocordibacterales; family Zambryskibacteraceae; genus JAIFWN01. Next base: position 12,398 of record JBBUBA010000022.1, read on the forward strand.
TCAAGGAAGCACGTCAAGCTCTCATCTGGAGCGAAGCCGAAGACGCTATCCGAGAAAAGCGAATCTACGATCTGCCAGTGACCGATGCTAACAAGGGTGGACTCATCCTCAATTGGCAAGGTATTCAAGGTTTCCTCCCAGCCTCACAACTCAAACCAGAACATTATCCAAGAGTAACAGACGGCGACAAGGACAAAATCTTGGATGAACTTAGGAAACTGGTTGGAGAAAAACTTTCTGTCACTATCATCGGCGCCACACCAAAGGAAGGAAAACTCATCTTCTCTGAAAAGTCCCCGGAAACAAAAAGCAAAGAAAACATTATTCAGAAATACACTTTGGGTGATGAACTGACTGGAGAAGTTACTGGCCTTGTAGACTTTGGTGTCTTTATCAAACTTGAGGAAGGTCTTGAGGGGCTGGTACATATCTCCGAGATTGATTGGGGCTTGGTAGAAAATCCAAAAACGATGTTTAGAATTGGAGAAAAAGTCAAAGTAAAGATAATAGAAATCAAAGACGATAAAATCTCCCTCTCCATCAAGGCACTAAAAGAAAATCCTTGGAAGGATGCCTCAAAGAATTACAAAAAAGATGATGTGGTAGAAGGTGTCATCATCAAATACAACAAACATGGTGCTCTGGCTTCAATAGAAGAGGGTGTAGCGGGATTAGTACACGTCTCTGAATTTGGTTCTGAAGAAAAGCTTCGTGAGACTCTTGAGATGGGCAAATCCTACCCGTTCAAAATCACTCTTTTTGATCCGAAAGAGCAGAAAATGGCTCTCTCGTACGTGGAAAAGAAATAGGAACAGCTTCTAGGTTTCAGCTGCTAGCTTCTAGCTTTAATTTTTCTATCTAAATACTGGCTACGTTGAAACAATGCTATAGCGTTTCTACAACGTATTATTGGATTTTTTAAATTTCTAAATTTTAGGCACCACAGAGGATCCTCCTATGGGGTTAATCGTGATTTCTTTCTAAAACTCGATGAATGGTACTCTTAGCAACTTTGGTTCCTTGTCTTTCTAGTTCTAGATGTATCGCTTCAATACATCTCTTATTTTTTCTTCTTATATCTAGAATCTTTTCTTCCAGCTCTCGTGGTATTTTTCCTGGAACGCTCTTCGGAACAGGAGATTGAGTGAGTATCGGCACATCTCCAACCTTCTTAGCTTTCCTAACCCACTTCATGATAGCTGTGTGGTGACACCCGGTGTACCTAGCGATCTTTCTGGCACTCCAGCCCTCGAAATACAGTCTGGCAACATCCCTCCTAATCCGAGGCATGTTCTTATTCATGATGTATGACATTACTCGATAATAAATCACCAAAGCGGTGCCAAGGTGGTGGAGGATTACGTACCACTTGACAGAACAAACTAAGTATGATAGTATGGAAAGGTAGTTCTTTGGCAGTATCCCGGCCGAGAGGCCACTCACAAAACCCGAGAGGGTTAACCAGGAGACTGGCTCCATGTTCGAAATTCCGGATGACATCGCGGCACAACTCCGACTGGGTTCGAAGAACCTTGATCGGATGAGTGGAGACATCAACGATACCGTCAGAATAGTCTTCGGTCTCATCAACATCTTCACTCTCGATGATGTTGGGATTATCATCAAGACCCAGGATTTAATCTGGACGATACGTGGTAACAAGGGCGAACGATCGATCGAGTTGCTTGAAGTGTCAACGAACGCGGCAATTCTTTGGAATCAGAGCCCGTGGACAAACAGAGACGTGGGAAGTCGATTGGTCCAGTCTACTCATGAATCTCTGGACCACTTTGTTTCTCAAGTCTTGAGAGAGTGTCCCATTGTAGTTTCCGGTACACGACACTACAAGGCTCTTATCAGGGCCGCCAAGAAGCAGTTCTGAATACACCTCCGCCCGACGGAGCCGCCCGGCTCACACGTCGGGCGGTTTCTTTTTTTTCTTATTCTCAAATTCTTAAGAACATTGGAATAAAAACCTGATTGACTCGGGAGTTTTTGTTTTGTAGTGTCGAGAGAGGCTCCCTCCTACACGGAGAAAGCAATGAGTGAGAATGATGAGCTTCCAACACACCTCTGCCACTACTGTGGCAAAACCTACACAGGGCCACTCGGCCAGCATGGTTGCGCTGAACAACTCGCGGAAGTAGCGAGGATGAAAGCTCGGAGAGATCGGCGCTATGGCAAGCTAGGTGCCATCAAGACCGCGAACGAAAAGTAATCGCGGTCTTTTTCTTTATGATAATTCAGTTTACCACAGAGGATCCTCCTATGGGGTAAATTACCCGTTGAATTGGGTTTGGGCTGATTGGAGACTGTCGGAGATTATAACTTCCACTGCAGTCACGACATTTTTGAAAACTTTTTTGAGGGTTTCCTTTTCGGTTGGAGTAAATTTGCCCAGAATGTGTTTTTCTATATCACTCTTCTTCCCTATTCCAATTCTTATCCTAATAAATTCTTTAGTTTTGACGGCACGAATAACAGACTCAAGACCTTTGTGCCCGCCAGAGCCTCTGTTCCAAGATATTTTCATCGTTCCCACCGGTAAATCTAAGTCATCATGAATGACAATCAATTTCTCGGCTGCCTTCTTACTTTTGATTACTTTAGCCACAGCTACTCCCGATTTATTCATAAATGTGTCCTGATGAATAAACTTGGCCTTCACCTCTTTCTTTTCTAGAGCCTCAACTGCCATCTTTCCCGTGTTGTGACGAGTTAGAACATACTCTTCGCCCGGATTGCCTAGTCCAATTATTGTGTACATCTCTGTATTGTAATACAATGTCCGAAAATTATGGAACCGAATACCACCCCTGCTCCTGTTCCAGAGAAAGAAACAAGTTTTTGGAAGGAATTAGTGAAGCTGGCAGTGATTGCCGTGGTTATCATTATTCCCTTTCGTCTTTATATCGCACAGCCATTCGTGGTAGATGGAGCCTCAATGGATCCAACCTTCAGAAACGGGCAGTATCTCGTGGTGGATGAGTTCTCCTACCATTTTAAGACCCCCATTAGAGGATCTGTGCTTATTTTTAGATACCCTAAGGATCCTAAAAAATATTTCATCAAGAGAGTGATTGGACTTCCAAATGAGCAGGTAGCAATCAACAATGGGGAGGTCACAATTATAAATACAGATAATCCAAAAGGATTCCTTCTCAATGAACCATACGTAAAACTAACAAAGGACGAAACTGAAACTTACATTCTCAAAAGTAAGGAGTACTTTGTAATGGGAGACAACCGCGCTGGCAGTGCTGACTCGAGACTTTGGGGCCCGGTACCAGAGAAAAATATAATTGGGCGCCCAATTGCTCGCCTTTGGCCTCTTGGTCTTTGGCCAGGAGTAGAACCAGAATACACAAATGCGTCCCATTAGAAGCTCACTAGTACAAGCTATGAAATTAAATCATTATCAGAAAGTAATAAGCACTAGCTTCTAACGGGATGCGCAAAACTGAATTTGATAAGCCTCTTTGGATAGCAGCTCACTTCGGCTTTGTGCCGATGGAGGCTCCATCAATCTCGGAAGAGGATGTTCGAATGACTAAAGACTGCATGCCTGCGCATGCAGGCGATGAGAAGATTGATAAGGCTTCTGGTTCACCCCGCCTTGGCGGGGCAAGCCTCATCTGTAACGCTCCAGAGAAGGCTGCCTTTATTCGTCATTGCGTTGAGAAAAAACTGTCAGAATCCCTCTTCCCTCTTGCTCTATCTTGGCGCAGAGGCCGAGATTATGCACTCGAGCTGGTGGGCTACCCCATAGGAGTGGCCGAGGCCAAACTCATTCGTGCTTCCCTTTCAATCCTAAACGAAGAAGGTTACAAGGATCTGAAGGTTGAGATAAATTCCATCGGAGACAAAGACTCCATCATGGCCTACGAACGAGAGCTCCACACACACCTGCGTAAGGCTGGACATGACTTATCGACCGAACTGAAGAAAATTTTTAAAGAAGATATTTTTGCTTTGGCTAAAGCTCAAGGTGAGGAAGCGGAGAATTTGAAGAAAAATATGCCTTCTTCTGTGGCTAGTCTCTCGGCACCGAGCAGAGTGCAGTTTAAAGAAGTCATAGATTATTTAGACGCCTTAAAAATAGAGTATCGCTTTGCCCCAGAACTCGTTGGACACAAAAATTTATGTTCGGAGACTTTATTCGCAGTGAGAGATGCTGAAAACCGCCTCCTTGCTGGAGGCTACAGATATTCAAGACTTTCAAAACGCTTTGGTTTCAAAAAAGAACTTTCCTTAATTGGAGCTACGATTTATGGCGAGAAGAAAATTAAGGATGTCAAAGTCTACAAGGAAGCTCCTAGAGCTAGGTTCTATCTGGTGCACCTAGGCCGTGAGGCTAGGATGAAGGCCCTGTCCCTCATAGAGCTCCTGCGCTCATGTCACATACCAATCTATCACTATCTGGGCAGAGATAAGCTTGCAGACCAAATGCAGAGCCCAGAAGCCATACGTACACCGTATCACTTGATTGTCGGACAAAAGGAAGCTCTCGACAATACTGTCACCATAAGAAACGTTGGCAGTCGTGCTCAAGACACAATTGAAATGGCTCGCCTTCCCGACTACCTCAAGCATTTGCCGATTTGACAAACTCAGTGTAGTATAGTAATATGCAAGCAGGCTCGAACTTCACTCAACCGGAGGTTTACATGGTGTTCATTTTCAAGTCTCTTGGCGTCGCGGGGTTCATCGCTTTGAGCTTCACCGTGTATGCCCTGGTCGGAGGAATTCTGACTCTCTTCCATGTCGCTCAACACGGCTCCCTGTCACAAGTAGTGATAGTGGTTGCACTGGATACCATGCTGATTCTGATCATTGTCGGCTTCGTCAAGTTCCTCGTATACGCATGGAAGAATACCGATCGCATCGCATCTGGCAAAATCGCAACTCCCTTCAGCTCCTGACAAAATTGGGAGCTTTTTCATACAAATTTCACAACATACGATATATCGTATGTTAATAACTACACGTCATAATTTTGCTACCGCACAACATTGACGTATGAGGAATTTCACCGACTACCTCAAGCATTTGCCGATATAAATAGCGTATTTACTGAACTCTGCAACATCATATCAGACACTAACCGGAGGTAGCAAATGAAAGCTCTTAAGCTCCTCTTCATTATCGGAGGCATGGTGGAGGTTGGAATAATCAGCCTTTCCACCGCCTTCGCTGTGAAAATCATCGAGGTAATCACCACTCTCGACAGCTTCACGCTGGTAAGCGTGACCATCATCTGGATACTGATGGTCATGGTCTCCATCGTGTTCGGCTACGTGCTCTACATCGGTTGGAAAGTGTACAAGAAGATGCCTCGCTGAATGCCCGCGAAATGATGCCCCAACTAGCCGGGCGAATCTAGTACAGATTCGCCCGGCTTTCACGTTATTGCAGGCTTAAATATATTGTGTTAGAGTTTCCCGACAAATGGTAAATATTGAAGTAATTAAAGGTCCAAACGAGAACAATTTAAGCGTCCTGAGACGCTTCCAAAAGCGCGTCCAAGGTGCTGGGATTTTGATAAAAGTCCGTAGCAAGCGCTACAGCGAGAGGGTCAAGAGCGAGAACGTCAAAAGAGCTAAGACTCTGGCTTATCTCGTGAAAAAAGAAAAAATAAACGAGCTCCTTAAGCTAGGAAAAATGAATGAACTCCAAAAGTTTGGTAAGAAACGCCGATAATCTGAAAGACAGAGTTCTCGGCAAAAAGTACGAGCTCTCTTTAGTTTTTTGCAAAGATTCCCTCTCTCGTAAACTCAATCGCATCTACAGAGGTAAGGATAAGCCAACAAATGTTTTGGCCTTCCCCTTGTCTCCAACTTCTGGAGAAATTTTTATTAATACTAATCGTCTCCAAGATTTTTCTGCCCTAGAACTGTACATTCACGCACTTCTACATTTGAAAGGGATGCGACATAGCGCTAAAATGGAGAGCGAGGAAAAAAGACTTCTCAAAATTTTTAATGGCAAGACACACATCAGTAGGAATCGACATAGGAAGTCACCACATCAAGGCAGTCATAGCCGAAGAGGCTAAAGAGGGAGAACGGATTATCCCCAAAATACTAGGTACCGGCTTTGCTGAAACTAGAGGACTTCGAAAGGGCTTCATTGTAGATGTTGGGGAGGTCTCGCGAAGCGTTAGAACAGCTCTCGACAAAGCTGAAAAAGCCGCTGGGGTTGAGGTTAAGCGAGCCTTTGTTTCCGTTGGAGGAATTGGCTTGGGAAGCACTTTAGCTATCGGTTCGGTAGCGGTATCGCGAGCTGATCTTGAAGTTACAAATCTTGATATCGAAAATGCTCATGAAGCCGCCGAGGCCGTCATTCCGCAAGCTCTCTCACTCAACAGAAAAATAATCAACACTATTCCAGTCGAGGTTAAACTCGATGGCAAAACAGTTTTGAGTCGACTCGAGGGCATGCGTGGTAGCAAGCTTGATGTAAGAATCCTCTTCGTCACCTGCCTCGAACATCATCTTGAGGATCTGATCCGTGCTGTAGAAGGGGCCGGAGTGGAAGTGGTAGATGTGGTGGCGGCTCCTGTAGCGGCCTCCTTCGTTATCCTTTCCAAGAAGCAGAAAAGGGCCGGATGCCTCCTCGTCAATATTGGAGCAGAGACTACCTCTTTAGTGGTGTTTGAAAATAGTAATCCCCTCTCTCTAGAGGTTCTTGAGATTGGAGGTGGTGACGTCACAAATGACATAGCCCTCGGGCTCAAAACAACTCTCGAGGAGGCGGAATCTATAAAATTAGGAAGCTTAACCCGCACAGATTATCCAAAAAAGAAGCTCGACGACATTATAGGCAATCGCCTTTCTGAAATGATGGGACTCATTGATCAACACCTAAAAAAAATTGGGCGTCATCAGCTTCTACCAGCAGGAGTGATACTGACGGGAGGTGGGAGCGCTCTTTATGGACTTAGGGAATTTGTCGAGGACGAACTTAAACTCCCAGCCAGAATTGGCTCTATCCACTTCGGAGATGATGAGAAAATTTCAAATAAAGATTTGCCTTGGTCAACTGCTTACGGTTTAGCTATCTTTGGTTTCAATGCTGATAACGAACAAGGCTCTGTCGGACAGCACGGTGTAGAAAGAGTAGTGAAGGGAGGACGCAAAGGATTTCTCACCCTTTCACGTTGGATTTCAAAATTTTTACCATAGATTCTGGAGCTGGTTTGTGAATATAAAATTCTAAAGAGTAAAAGTCAAACACTAAATTACATTCGAGTACGGCTCTATTGAGGCGTAAATATTAGACTCTGGAGCCATAGTTTTATTTTGAAAAATCTAACCTGATTCCAAACGGTGTCAACTGTTTCTTTTTATTGAGAGCTCATGTACTATGTTGGCACCTCAAATTTCAGAGGCCATATTCTCACCTAAACATATTTATGCCACAAGTCAAACCAGCTATTGAAACGTTTGCTCGCATCAAAGTCATTGGTATCGGAGGTTCAGGCAAGAACACTGTGAACCACATGATTAATTCGAAGGTTCGCGGAGTTGATTTCATTGCAGTCAACACAGATGCACAAGACTTACATCAATCTCTAGCAAAAAAGAAAGTTCATATCGGCAAAAATTTGACTCGTGGTCTTGGCGCCGGCATGAATCCGGAACTTGGTAAGCGCGCTGTAGAAGAAACTAAAGAAGAAATTCAAGAGGCCATCAAAGGAGCCGATATGGTCTTCGTGGCTTGTGGTATGGGAGGTGGCACTGGTTCAGGCGCCGCTCCAATAATTGCTCGTACAGCTAAAGAAAACGGCTCTCTGACTGTGGCTGTTGTGACCAAACCATTCTTCTTTGAGGGTGTCCAGCGAATGAGAATTGCTGAAAACGCTATAGAAGAATTGAAGGGCGCTGTTGATGCCATGATTATCATCCCCAACGATCGCCTTCTTGCCACAATCGACAAGGAAACGAGCGCCAAGAACGCCTTCGCCATCTGCGACAATATACTGAAGGAGGCTGTCGAGGGCATTTCTGACCTCATCACAATGCCAGGGATTATCAATATAGACTTTGCCGATATACGTTCCGTCATGGAAAATGCCGGAGCAGCTCTTATGGGTATAGGAGTTGGTCAAGGAGATAAGCGAGCCGAGGATGCGGCTAGAGCTGCTATTTCTTCTCCCTTGCTTGAAATCTCTATAAACGGAGCGAAGGGTGTCCTCTTCTCCATTGCGGGAGGAGACGATCTCACTATGTTTGAGATTCAGGACGCCGCTAAGGTCATCACCGAGTCGGTGGATCCAAATGCCAAGATTATCTTTGGAACAGTCCATGACGACAAGCTTAAGAAGGGTGAAGTGAAGATTACTGTCATTGCCTCCAACTTTCCCGAATCACAACAGAAAAAGGTAACTTCCCTCTTTGGTAAGGAAACATCAGAAGATGAGGATAAATCAAAAAACAAAATTTTTGGAAGTTTCAGTTCTTCGCCAAAAGCCGAGAAGCAAGCCGAACCTTCGCCAATCACATTAAAGAAAACAGAGACAGTCCCTGCTCCACAAGAAGACGAGGATGACTGGAACGCCGTCCCCTCATTTCTCCGTAGGTCAAAGTTGAAGTAGAATAGTGCGATGTATGATTTGATAATAGTAGGCGGGGGTCCCGCTGGGGTATCGGCTGGTGTCTATGCGGCGAGGAAGCGCTTGAAAACTCTGCTTATAACCGAGAGTTTTGGTGGGCAATCCGTAGAATCTGTGGGAGTTGAGAACTGGATAGGTACTATAAAAATTTCTGGTCCAGAACTGGCTAAAGTGCTTGAGGAACATCTGAGAGCTTATGCCGGAGACTCTGTGTCCATCAAGACTGGTGCAAGAGTAGAAAAAATAAAAAAAACAAATGAGGGGTTCGAAGTCAATGTAGGAAGCGAAAATTTTAAAACAAAAACCGTTTTAATTGCCTCCGGCTCTTCGAGAAGAAAGTTAGATATACCGGGAGCGAAGAAATTTGAGAACAAGGGTATTACCTATTGTGCCTCCTGTGATGGACCACTATTTAGTGATCAGGATACTGTTGTGATCGGTGGAGGAAACGCTGGCCTTGAGACAGCCGCACAACTTATGGCCTATACGAAATCGGTAACAATTCTCATTCGAGGAGATAGCACGAAAGCAGATCAAGCCACAGTTGAGAGGATTCTAGCAAATCCAAAGGTTAGAGAAATCACTAATGCCACACCTGTGGAGATTAGGGGGGATAAGTTTGTAAAATCTATACTTTACAAGAATTCAAAAACTGGTGAGGAGGAGGAAATTATGGCAACTGGTATCTTTGTCGAGATAGGACTAATCCCTGCTACAAACTTCGTTGAAGAATTGGTTTCTATGAATAATTTCAAACAAATAAAAATTGACCCTCGTACTCAACGCACTGAAACAAAAGGCATTTGGGCTGCTGGAGATGCCACAGACTCTCTTTATCATCAAAACAATATTGCTTCCGGAGACGCGGTGAGAGCACTCGAGGATATCTACTTATATATTCAAACTGGCAAATGAAAAGGCGAGCGTTTGTGGCGCTCGCCATGTTTGAAGGTGCAGGTTGCTCTTGCTAGAAGTTGTGGTTGAGCCCGTAGCTCACGACGAGCTTTCTTCCATTGCAACAGTTGTTGGCAACCACAAACCCAAGAGTGACCAGGCTAGCGATTGCCCCAACTACCGGCGCCGCACGTGCGATTGAGCTCCTCGTGCGTACCTCCGTCTGAGAGCCCGGATTGTTCCGAGTAAACCGCCTGTTCTGGTCTTCGATCCTCGCCGCAGCGACTGCATTGGCGATGGAGTCACTCCGAGCCATCGAGGCAATGACGATGCGGGCCGTTTGCTGGGCCAGCAGGTCAATGTTGATGGTCCTGGGCAGGTAGATCGTGTCCCGCCCAAGTGAGAGGGGTCTCACTCCCATACTGCGATTGGTATCCGGACGAAGCGCCGACGTCCTCGGTCTCGTAACCGAGACACGACGAACGGGGCAGGGACGGACCTGCAACGTACCACGTACCACCGCCGCATTCCCGGTAGTATCCCGGAAAAAGGAGTAGTAGCACTTGGTCGTTGAGTCAACCTGCGCCACCGACTTGCTTGGGGAAGCAAACCAGAGACCGATGAGAAACATCATGTTACGGTACATGTCCCCTCCGGAGTTTAGTCCAGTGTGTGGGTTGGTTCTATCGCTACCCTATAACAAAACCAGCCACTTGTAAAGAGCTTGAATTCCCATCCTAATAGACGCATCCCTACTCTGCTAATTACTATGGGTTTGGCGGAAGAGGTGAGATTCGAACTCACGGTAAGGTTTCCCCTACGCCGGTTTTCGAAACCGGTGCCTTCAACCACTCAGCCACTCTTCCTTCCCTGCAAGCTTGAAAATTCTAAATTGAAAATTGAAAATTAGCAAGAAATAAGCTATATTTCTTGCGTTATCGGCCCTATCGTCCCTGTCTGCGCAGGCAGGTATCGGTTAGGACAATTTATAGCTTTTGTTTACTTGATAAAAAGTCTAGTGTCGAAAACCCCTTGGGTTTATGTTGGGTCTACTGAAGATGTAAACAAGAGACTCAAACAACATAATCTAGGCCAAGTGTTTTCTACAAAAGGCCGATTGCCTTATAAACTAATCCATAGTGAGAAATATCAAACACTTAAAGAAGCTAGATCTAGAGAGAAAGAAATTAAAGGATCTAGAATTCTGAAAGAAAGTTTGGTAAGAAAATATATTTAACGGCCCTATCGTCTATCGGTTAGGACACAAGCTTTTCAAGCTTGGAAGCAGGGTTCGACTCCCTGTAGGGTCATCGCATGAAGGAACTTGATAAAAGTATAAAAAGGAAATACTCATTTTCAGAATATAACCCCAACTGGAAACTCCAGTTTTCTATTTTACGAGATTTTATTCTGGAGGTATTTGGAGATAAGGCTATTAAAATTGAACATGTTGGAAGCACTTCGGTTGAAGGCATGAAAGCAAAACCCTTGATTGATGTTCTAGTCATTGTAAAGAAAATGGAATCTTTCCAAGAACAAAAAGACAAGATGACTAAAGCTGGATACGAGTGGGGAGAAAACTACATCGCCCCTAATACACTTCTCTTCTTTAGATTGGGTCTTGATGGAGAGAAGCTCGACAACATACATATATGCGAAGAGGATTCGCCAAAAGCACGCCAGTTTATTGTTGTGAGAGATTATCTAAGAACCCACACAGAGAGGGCAAGAGAGTATTCGGATTTGAAGCAAAGGAATGCAGAACTTTATCCTGATGATTACCCAGCTTATCGGAAAGCTAAATACTCGTTTTTACAGCAATTAGAGAAAGAGGCATACGGATGGGCAGAAACGAAATAAAATTATGAAATTCTTTATCGGCATTGTTCCTCCATTGGCTATTAAAGAAAAAATCTTTGAGTTCCAGAAAAGCTTCCCTTCAAACAAAGTTCCGTATTTTAATGAACCGCATATAACCTTGAAAGTTCCGAGCGGATTATCTGAAGACAAGGCTTGGCTTGCCCCACTGATGACACTTGTCGGAGGTCATGCGCCATTTGAAATCAAGCTTGATGGACTAGATGGGTTTGAAAACAAAGTGCTTTTTTTGAAACCCGTTTTTTCAGAAGGGCTTATGAGTCTACATAACAAATTAGTTGCACTTTTGAATCCTAATATGGAGGCCAGAGAGAAGTTTTTTGAAGGGTCCTTGTTTCATCCTCACCTTACACTTGGAGAAACTACTTGGGGTGAAATGACCACAGAAGAACTGGAGGAAATGCGAAAGAAAGCCGAAACAGAATTTTATACCATACCGCCGTTCCTAGTTACTTTCGTCCGGCTTTATCAGAAAGATACTGATGATGGGTTTTACCAGAAACTCCTCGACATTCCTCTTAAAATATAGTTCCAATCTTCCTGTTTTATGAGTTCGGAAATCCCTGCCTGCCAACCCGGCAGGCAGGCAGTATAATGGGTTCGCAAAAAGAAACTCCGGCAGGAGTGAGCGAAAAATGTTGAGAAGTTTGATATAATTTTTGTTCATTAAACACATGTCAGAACTTTTACCAAAAAGAATCTTTTTTACAAAAGGAGTCGGGGTTCATAAGGAATACTTAACTTCGTTTGAACTAGCCCTCCGTGATGCCGGAGTAGCTCCATTTAATCTCGTCTCGGTGTCAAGCATCTTTCCGCCCAATTGCAAACGGGTGTCTCGAGAGGAAGGACTTAAATATTTGAAACCGGGATCAATAGTACATTGTGTTTTAGCGCGTCTTGCAACCAATGAACCTAATCGCCTGGTAGCGGCTTCGATTGGTGTAGCCATGCCATCGGATCCCAATCAATATGGGTATCTTTCAGAGCACCATCCTTTTGGTGAGACCGAGACAAAAGCGGGTGAATATGCGGAAGACCTTGCAGCGACCATGCTTGCCACAACTCTTGGCATTGAATTCGATTCAAATACAGCTTGGGACGAGCGAGAACAACAATATAAGGCCTCCGGCAAAATTATCAAAACTTCTAATTTCACTCAATCCGCTCAAGGTAATAAAGACGGTCTTTGGACAACTGTTTTAGCTCTTGGGGTATTTGTAATGGAATAATTTAGGGAGTTTTTAAGAATTAGTATTAATATCAAGGTTCTTAATATCAAGGTTCGATCTCGATATTTTAATCCGGCGGGCAGGCAGTATATATAGGTCACATTCAGAAACTTGACACGAAATGCAGATCTGGGTTACCATACCTAAGTAAACATATGAAATCTCTCTCAAGAAAGACATCTGTTTGGTTCGCTTATTTTGCCCATTTTGAAACCCGAAATCGGGGGATTTTCTCTATCTTGTAAACACTAAAATTTTGAAGGATACGAAACGACCCCCATTTGGGGGTCGTTTTTGTTTGGGATTTGCTCACAAAATCTTGCTAGCAGATCCCAGGTAAACAACCTGGTCGAGAGACAGCCTCTTGAAGTTCTTTATAAACTACAGAACAAGGAGGGGGGATGAAATACGATAGAGTGGCGAAGCGAGCGGTTGTCAAACTCCGAGGAGCGAGCTTAGAGGCTTTTAACTTCATCGAGAACCTTGAAAGTGCTGAACTCAACGCCATTCCCGAACTTTGCTCGGCCTTGAGCTCACCAGTCATCTCGCTCGTCGGATTTTCCTGCGCTTTCGGTGGTGGAGACGAGAAGGATATCACCATCATTGAGCGCGGATTCTTCGAGAAGAGAACGAGAGCAAAGACGGAGGAGCTCGTGAGCTCTCTTCGAGGTCTTGGTAAAGAAGTCAAAATGACTATCTTTATTGAGGATCTCGAACTTCGCCGAGTGTGGGGATGGTCAAGAAGTCAGGAAGAGATCACAGCTGAGTGCGAGTTCCAGATTGAACTCGCAAGAGAGAGCGGAGAAGTTCCACCAGGTGTAGATGTGAGACTATGGTCTACCGTCGAACCTGATGCCGTCTCCGCTGGCTCTGCTACACATGAAGAGGTTCTTGTGTGGGCTAGAGAATCTGGCCAATCTCGCATTCTTGATATCATCGCTCGTCATCGCCAAACATATCCGAGAAACAAGGGAGTGAGTTTGGCGAGTTTGCGAGCAACATCGGTGACGGGCCTCGCGGGCTACAGTCTCGTGGGCGAAGCTCTTGAGATTCTCTACCCAGACAGCATTCTCGTCCAGCCGGCTCACCCTTGGAGAGATCACTTGATGGGATACCGGCGCAAACGTGTCCTACCCATCATCCATCCATGGAGATAGGTATGAGACACCGCACTCTGAATCGTTGTTGTGGAGGTGTTGCGGCCTACAACTCATGAGATTCCAAATCTACGAACGAATTGGAAGGAGGTGATGACATGAGACATAGGAGCTTTACTCGCTGTTGCGGAGGGCTCCCTCTGCACTGTTCTGTGGAACGAGATCCAACCGGCGAGGTCTACCCCTCGCCGGTTTTTTTCTTTTTAAGACCCTTCACGAAGAGGGTCCCTCCGATAATCATAACCACTGCTCCAATTATTGGTACGAACAAACCTATAAATATTGAGCCATTACTTGGCTTCAGGGTTGAACCGAACAAGACTAATAGGGCGGTCACTGCAGTGTTCATTGGCCACAAAATAAGGATGAAGTTTCGATATGGTAAACGACTAAGTCCAGCGCCGTAAGCCAGCACTTCAGGGATGGCAAATAAAGTAAGGCAGGCTTGAAAAAATCCCTTGACATCTCCCACATGTTCAACGATACGATTCACAAGAGATTCTTCTTTATTTGAAATTAACTTGTTTACAAATTTTCTACCAAAAAACCTGCCGATATAAAAAGCAATGGTATAACCAAGAAAATCACCAATAGCCACATAGACTATGCCGGGCCAAAATCCGAAGAATAGCCCTACTAGCGGGTAGAGCGGAGAACCGGACAGAGGAGCAATAACTATGGTTGAAACCTTGAGGAAAATAAAAACAAGTGGAGCCCAAACACCTGCCCCCTCAACCCACACACGAAGAGTACTTATATCGAATATTAATGCTATACCAACTATTAGTAGAATGGTGATACCAACTCCCACTAAATTTAACTGCTCTGTTGGTTTCTTTTCTTCCATCTAGGACAGTGTAGCAAGTTCTGATATTATGTCTTCTTTGAAGCCTGCGCGGTTAGCTCAGTTGGTAGAGCATCCCCTTGACGTGGGGAGGGTCAGAGGTTCGAGTCCTCTATCGCGCACTTGTGAAAATTCTTGCTATAGAAACTAGTTGCGATGAGACGGCGGTAGCCATACTTGAGTGTAATGGGTCACTTCCCTTACCGACTTTTAAAGTGCTAGGGAATTCCTTAATGTCACAAATTCAAATTCATGAAAAGTATGGGGGTGTTTACCCGATGCTGGCAAAGCGAGAACATATAAAAAACCTTCCCATTTTGCTTGAAAAGACTTTAGTGGAATCAGGAATCAAGAATCACGAATCAAATGAGATAGATTATATAGCAGTCACAGCAGGCCCTGGGCTCGAACCAGCACTCTGGACAGGCATAACTTTTGCCGAGGAACTTGGAAGAAAGTTTAGCAAGCCAGTCCTTCCAATAAACCACATGGAGGGGCACCTCATGTCTTTCCTGTTCAATGCCACGAAATCTTTGATGCTACCCGCTATCGCCCTTCTTGTTTCAGGGGGGCACACTGAACTTGTGCTCATGGAGAGCTTTGATAACTACAAGATTATAGGTAAAACTCGAGACGACGCCGTTGGAGAAGCTTTTGACAAAACGGCCAGACTTTTAGGCTTCCCATACCCCGGAGGGCCAAAAATTTCTGGACTGGCAGCCAGAGATAGAAGCA
Organism: Patescibacteria group bacterium; assembly: GCA_038058485.1. GTDB lineage: Bacteria > Patescibacteriota > Minisyncoccia > Phycocordibacterales > Zambryskibacteraceae > JAIFWN01. The sequence goes on from JBBUBA010000022.1 coordinate 27,749, forward strand.
AGAATCAGGAATCGAGATTCAAGTTTCCTCGACCAATGCTCAAAACCGATGATTTCGATTTTTCATACTCCGGTCTTAAAACTGCGGTTCTATATGCAATGAGAAAGCTTGAAAAAGTTGATGAAGAGATTAAAGAAAATCTGGCTAGAGCTTTTGAAGACGCTGCCATAGAACCACTAATAGAAAAGACTAGGAAAGCTACAGAAAAATATTCAGCAAGAAGTATCATCATTGGAGGAGGCGTATCGGCAAACACTTACCTACGAAGTGAGCTTAAAAAGCTATGTGAGGAAAATGGTTTGGAATTTCAAATGCCAGAGAGAGCTATAACCACAGACAACGCCATCATGATCGGTATCGTGGCTTATGTCCGCTCACTCACTAATCGTCTACCAGAGAAAACTACTATAGCCGCCAAAGGCAACCTTAGCCTCTAAAAAATCTCCTCTTTTTCGTCTATTTTACTCTCCTCTATTACTATTGTTGATCCCTCGATTGTAGAAACATTACCTTTAGGAGAGAAGATGACCCAAGCTACTGAGAAAATGAGAACGACAATGAGGGGGAGGATGAGACAATATTCATTCAAAATGTAGGAAGCGGCAATGGCTCCAAGAAGACCAAGGACAAGAGTGCTCCATCCGACAATGAATCTCTTAAGGACATTTTCAGATGTATCAGTATAAAGGACATTCTTAAGAATGGCCCCAAGAAGATAAAGGACAGACAGAATTAAAGCAAATTCGTAAAGACACTGAAGTTTATCCCTTAAACTATCTGGCGTAGTCAGGATAGCTGAAGCCAGATTTCTCAAATTTTGTCCTTTATTGATTGGCTCCGCTATTGCCAAAGTTGAAGTGGAGGTTATGGGCACTAGGGCCGTTAACACCTCTGTAGAAGTGCTGGTCTGGTACCCAACAATCGGTAGTCCGACTCCTCCGCCACTCTGGAGTAGAGCTCGGTAAACATCAATTTCGTGTTGTTGTTCGGGCGTTATTGCAACATTGTTTCCACAATAGATTTCGTTGACCTTCTTTAGAGTCAGAATGTAAGCATAGTGAGTGGGAGCTGTCTCGCCCCAAGGAGTAAGTATCTCGTCTTTGTACTTATCCTGGAAGTTCCCAACTGCATCATAGGTAGCTTGATCAAAGACACCATTGATAGTCACTGCATCATAGCCCATATAAACCTTAAGGAAGGACTGAAGCTTCATTACCTCTATAGGATCGTTATTGAAATCGATCCTCATGTAATCATTTACTAAAGGACAAGCAAATGGAATGGATGGAGGGGGAGAAGAGTGTCTACGACCACTTCCACCACCGCCTCCGCCACCGCTTGGAGGTGTCACGGGTGACGGTGGAGGAGTGATAGCTAGATCAATCACCACTGTATCACTCGCATTAACTGTACCATTGGTACAGGTGATAGTGATGGTGACAGGAGTTGATGTAGATGGATAAAAGGGATTACCTGATGCAATTGGAGAACTCGTTCCAACGAGACCTATACCGGAGACTACAGAAGGGCTCATCTGACATGCAGTCGAATTTGTTGAGGTCCAGGAAAGGATATAGACATCACCAGTCATGAGCGTAATTGGCCCATCGGAACCATTGGCCTTAATATCTACTATCGGTGTGGTAGTCGTCCCAATGTTTGCAAGATTTATTGTAACAGAATCACTTGCAGTTGTAACTCCATCCGTACAAGAAACCGTAATCGTTATTGGGGTGGTAGTTGAAGGATAAAACGGGTTACTAGAGTCTATAGGAGCCGAACTTCCTATAAGAGACATTCCTGACACTATCGCTGGATTCATCTGACATGAAGTGGAATTTAATGATACCCAAGAAAGAGTATATGTTCCGCCAGGGATCAGTGTAATGGGACCATCAGAGCCGTTGGCTTTGACATCTATTGAGGGAGTGCTAGTCGATCCAACTAATTGCACTACCACTGTATCACTCGCATTAACTGTGCCATTAGTACAGGTGATAGTGATGGTGACAGGAGTTGATGTAGATGGATAAAAGGGATTACTCGAATCTATCACTGAACTCACGCCATTAAGCGTCACACCAGAAACAGTAGGACTCACCTGTTGGCAGGCGGTGGAATTGGTAGAATTCCAAGTATAGGTGTATGTGCTTCCAGAACTCAAAGTAACAGGACCATCGGAACCATTAACCTTCACATCGATTGTTGGTGGAGTAATAGGAGCTGGCAAAATAACTATCACGCTATCGGACAAACTGGCTCCTCCTGCATCAATACAAGTAACGCTAAAGGTCGTGCTTCCACCAATTGCAGGATAAGAAGCATCTCCAGGAAGAACGGTGAAGGATGCAGATGGTGACAACCCAGAAGAAGTCGGCGCAGTTAGCTGGCAGGCAATTGCATCAACTGTAGTCAAACTTACTGTAAAAGGTTGAGTTGAAGTTGAGAGGGTCAATGAATCCTGATTATCTGCTTTTATATCAACAGACAGAGCTGCTAAAGCAGAGCTTGGAGCAAAACAAAAAAACATAACCACAGCCGTGGAGATAATGAATAATTTTCTGTAAATTTGGCTTTTGATTAAGCTCATGTTTGCTTGTGTCCCCACCCTACGTCTTAAAAACAAAATAGTCAAGGATTTTTGATTATAAAAGTCATAAGAGACATTTTTACTAATTTTTAGTGTTTTTGTCCTTTATAATTAAAAGTCCTTTAGAGTTGGGTAGAATTCTTTGTGCTATTATTAAGCCGAATGAATGAGAAATTTCTTACGCCCTATAATCCACTTGACACCGAGTCAAGAATATATTCCATTTGGGAAAAGAGTGGGTACTTCAATCCAGATAATCTACCAAACTCCCCTACTCACCCATTTACCATCATCATGCCTCCCACAAATGCCAACGGCTCGCTTCATGCGGGACACGCCTTGGTGATGACAATTGAGGACATAATGACCCGCTTCCAAAGAATGCGGGGAAAGAAAGCCCTTTGGCTTCCTGGTCTTGACCATGCTGGATTTGAAACCCAGGTTGTGTTTGAAAAGAAATTAGAAAAGGAAGGCCGTTCCCGTTTCGATATGAAGAGAGAAGATTTGTACAAAGAGATACTCGACTTCACACTAGAGAATTCAAAAAACATCAAATCTCAAGTTAAAAGCATGGGGGCTTCATGTGACTGGTCGAGAGAGAAGTTTACGCTCGACAAGGATATCGTGAAGGCTGTTTACAATACTTTTGAAAGACTTTCTAAGGATAACTTGTTGTATCGGGGAGCCAGAATCATCAGCTGGTGTCCAAAACACAGAACATCATTTTCTGACTTGGAGATCGCAGACGTTGAAAAAATCGACGCACTTTACTATCTCAAATATGGGCCATTCATCATCACCACAGCAAGACCGGAAACTAAATTTGGTGACAAATATGTGGTTATGCATCCAAAAGATGCCAGGTACAAAAACTACGAGCACGGACAGAAGCTTAAACTCGAGTGGATAAACGGGCCAATAACGGCAACTGTCATCAAGGATGAGGCTATTGATATGGAATTTGGGACAGGAGTGATGACTATTACTCCTTGGCACGATCAAACAGATTTTGATATTGCAGAAAGACACAAGATCGATAAGGAGCAAATCATTGATGATGCAGGAAAATTACTCCCTATAGCTGGAGAATTTACTGGAATGAAAATAGTTGAAGTTCGACCAAAAATAATCGAAAAACTTAAAGCAAAGGGCTTAGTAGATAAAATTGATGAATCTTATAAACATGTGGTAAAAACTTGCTATAAATGCGGGACTGTCATAGAACCTCAAATAAAAAGCCAGTGGTTTATAAGAATGAAGCCACTAGCAGAAAAAGCTCTGCAAAAAATTGAGTCCGAAGAGATAAAATATATTCCCGAGCACTATAAAAAAATCACTACTCATTGGCTAGAGAACATTATTGATTGGAATATTTCTCGCCAAATTGTCTGGGGCATACCCATACCGGCCAAAATTTGTCAGGACTGCGGAGAAGGCATTGTTGATCTTGAAGACAAGGTCACAAAATGCCCTAAGTGTACTGGGAACGTTCGAAGAGATGAGGACACTTTCGATACATGGTTCTCATCTGGACAGTGGCCATACGCGACACTAGAATCTTTGGGCAAAAAAGACTTGAAAACTTTTTACCCTACCGACGTGATGGAAACAGCTGGAGAAATTATTTTCTTCTGGGTCTCCAGAATGATCATGCTGGGACTCTATATCACCGGTGAGCTTCCTTTCAAAACTGTGTATCTGCATGGCCTTGTGCTTGATGCCAAAGGACAGAAAATGAGTAAATCTAAGGGTAACGTTATAAACCCTCTAGATATCACAGCTAAATTTGGCACAGATGCCTTAAGAATGGGCTTAGTGATAGGTAACACCCCCGGGACATCTTTGGCTTTAGCGGAAGATAAAATTAAGGGTTACAAAAATTTTGCAAACAAGATTTGGAACATAACTCGCTATGTATTCTCAAGGGAAAATACCGGTGAATTAAAGAAAGGTCTAGTTGAAGAATTCAATACTTTAGCCAAGGACATTACTACAGACATGGAAAGCTTTCGATTTTATATTGCCGCTGAGAAAATTTACGCCTATATATGGCACAGGTTTGCAGATGAGATAATAGAGGAAAGTAAAAATAATGGAGAATACAATGCTACTCTTTATTACATCCTTGAGAACTGCCTGAAACTCTTGCATCCCTTCATGCCATTTATCACCGAAGAAATCTGGCAAGAAATAAAAAAGGGTGAGAGTATTTTGATGGTTGAGCCTTGGCCTAGCGCACAAGAACACAAATAGAAAGACCGATGACTGATTCACAAACAATACTTTATGCGTTTCTCGGAGGAATCTTGCCTGCATTACTTTGGCTCGCGTTTTGGCTTCGAGAAGACACGAAGAGACCAGAACCCAAAGGAAGAATTGCAGAAACGTTTCTAGCGGGAATGTTTGCTGTCCTTCTTGTTTTGCCTTTTCAAAAAATGGTTGCGGGTGTTTTTCCTGGACTTGGCTTCGTTCCATTTTTACTCTGGGCCTTTATTGAAGAAATTTTTAAATTTGGAGCAGCTTATGCTATAGCTCTACGTTCACAAGATGACGATGAGCCGGTGGATTCTATCATCTACATGATTACCGCGGCCCTTGGCTTTGTCGCTCTTGAGAATACTCTATTTATTTGGAACCCCTTATTTGAAAACAATGTATCGGTAGCTTTGCTCACTGGGGGTACGAGGTTCTTGGGTGCAAGCCTACTACATCTCCTAACTTCTGGCGCAATTGGCATAGCTCTGGCCTTTTCGTTTTATAAATCAAAAAGTATAAAGATTGTCTACGGAGTAATTGGTCTTGTGGTGGCTATCGCCATACATGTTGCCTTCAACCTGCTTATCCTAAGTAAATTTGGTACTAGTAGCTTCTCTGTCTTTGCAGTGGTTTGGATCGGAATAGCGTGTTTGCTTCTCTTCTTTGAAAAGGTTAAAACGATTGCGTCATAAAGATAACCATATATAATAATTGTATGAGCAAAAGATCCTTTTTTGAACGTCTGACTGGAGCTGTGAAGTTGGATGAAGATACTGTCTCGCCGGAATCAAGTTCGCTTACTCCTTCTTCACGCCCAAACATTTTTGAAGCAGAAGAGGAAGAGGGGCAGTTAACTGTGGATGTGTATGAAACCCCAACTGAGATAGTGCTCAAGACTATGGTGGCTGGTGTTAAACCCGAAGACTTAGATGTGGCTATTAGTCGAGAATCGGTTGCTATCCGTGGAAAACGGGAGGAAGACAGAACCATAGCTAAGGAGGACTACTTCCACCGAGAGCTCTACTGGGGCTCCTTCTCTCGCACAGTGGTCCTACCCGCCGAGATAGATGTGGACGAAGCAGAAGCTATAGAAAAATTTGGTCTCTTGATTCTCCGCCTTCCTAAACTCGACAAAAACAGACAAACCAAGCTCAAAGTAAAAGGCTCGTAATCCGTTGTAATTTAACAATTTTCTGCTAGAATCTTCCCAATGAATCCCGAGGAAAGGCACCTTTTAGAACGCGCTGTAAAGCTCTCTCTAGAAAATAATGAGATCTTGCATAAAATGCGGAGAGCAGCACGTCTTGCCATTTTTTGGGGAATCATAAAAATAGCCATCTTTGTAGTGCCATTCGTTCTTGGATACATTTATCTTGAACCGTATTTTGGTTCATTCGGTAATACATTCAAACAAGCACAAGAAGCTCTGAAAGTTCTCAATCAATAATGTCAGGATAGATAAATGTCAGGATAGCTCAGTTGGTAGAGCATTCCCCTGAAGAGGGAAGGGTCGGCGGTTCGAACCCGCCTCCTGACACAAGGTGTGGATAAACTGGGGAAAAGATGTGGAAAGCCGTGTACAAACTAATTTTGTGCTCTCAGCCCGAACCTCACTAAATACTGGTGCCACCGACAGGAATTGAACCTGTATCTAGACGTTAGGAGTGTCTTGTTCTATCCGTTGAACTACGGCAGCAGAAATTATGTGAATATAACACTATCCTGCAATCTCGAGAAGGTTAGCTATCTTCCTCTGATCAAAGCCGATAACCAAATCCTTGTCATCTATTACTATCACTGGGACACCGAGTTGACCAGACCTTTCCATCATCTCGGCACGCTTAGCGGTATCGGAAGCAACATTGTAGTCATTAAAAGCTACGTTGTTGGTAGCAAAAAAATCTTTAGCCATGTGGCAAAAGTGACAGGTGGGGGTTGAATATATTTCTACTTTTTTCATAATTGGCTTTGTTATCGGGAGATTATAGCATTCCAAAATCGCTTCCACCAAGGCAAATCTTCTGTTGTAGTTGTTGACTCAAGCTGTGGGCGGTCGACTATCACAGCGACCCGCTCGCCTTCACGAGCTACATTAAATTTTGATTTTATCTCTTCTTCAACCCCAGATTCGGTACCGAGCTTACTCGTTTCCCTAAGCAGAATTTGTTCCCGTTCGGCCAGTGCTGAAGCCCTAAGAGCCAAAGCTTCGGCCTCGTGAGATGTCTCCCTTTCCTTGAGTACCAAAAAGTAGGTACCCCTAGCTAGTGCCCCAGTAATAATAAGGAGAAGAACCAAGGCCGGTAGAGAGTAGAGCCTCTTTTTTAATCTTTGTCTATGCTCAAGTTCACGCATCCCGTTAGAAGCTAGCGCTTATTACTTTCTTATAATGATTTAATTTCACGGCTTGTACAAGTGAGCTTCTAATGGGACGCATTTGTTTTTCTATGCTAACATGACTTTTATGCTATTCGAAAAACGCCACAAACAAAAAATAAAGACTGTCTGGATTATCCTTTGTGTCCTCATCATCATCTCGATGGTGCTTCTCTACACCCCATTCTGGCAGTAGCTTACTAATCTTTGTCCAACACCGAGTGTTGACCAATTTCTTCTATAACTTCCTTTGCAGTACTGCTTGAAACAAATCTTCCATACTGATCTTTACTTTTAAATTGCTCGAGAATAATCTCTGGCTTCAGCAAACTTCCCCATCTATTTTTATTCATGTAGTCCTCAAAGCTCGACCAAGAATAATCGCTCCACTTTTCAGGGTTTTTGTGAACATAAGCTGATAAATATAGAAGTTGCTTATCATCCACAATGTGGACAGCTTGATATGGCCCTTGAAAAACGTGCCCTGATTTTTGATATTTTGTATTGTAATATTTTGTATAACTATTCAGAACTCTTTGCATGTATCTGGCAATTCCCTTGTCATCAATTTCTTTAACAACTAGATGGAAGTGATTCGGCATCAAACAATAGGCCGTTAGTTCAACGAATCGCTTTTTGATAATTTTTACTAAATCTTCAGCATCTATGGCAGACACTCGGTGTTGACCAAAAGCTTTCGCCATTCGCCCAACATGCAAAAAGTTTATAGGCGACTGAAAAGCAATTATCAGAAATAGAAATCTATAAAAATCGCTTCGATCATGAAAAATATTTTGTTTATTAACTCCTCTGTTATAAAGATGGTATATCTCGCCTGGAGCAATTCTTATTTGTCTCATTGCTTTATTATAAGGTCAACACTCGGTGTTGACCAGTTGGGGTTATTGTAAAAAATAAAGACTGCGTGGATTGTCCTTTGTGTCCTCATCATCATCTCGATGGTGCTCCTCTACACCCCCTTCTGGAAGTAGTTATTTATCGGACCGAATCATCTTTAAAAATACGTCTTGGGGGATGTTGACTGTCCCGCATGCTTTCATCTTTTTCTTGCCTTTTTTCTGCTTTTCACGAAGCTTCATTTTGCGAGTGATGTCTCCCCCATACATATGTTGAGTCACATCCTTCTTCATCCCTGAAAGACTCCTGGAAGAGATAATTCTACCAAGGGCTTTACCTTGAATCTTTAAGCTAAACATTTGGCGAGGCAGAATTTTAGAGAGTTTTTCCACAGCTGATTCTGCCTCACCTTCCACTTGTCTTCTTGAAACCACTTTAGCAAAGGCAGCGACCGGTTCGTCTGCTACTAGAATATCGAGTCTTGTTACATCCGCATCTCTCTCCCCCACGATGTCGTAGGAAATAGATGCAAAGCCAGAAGTGACACTTTTCAACTTATCAAAGAAACCTCGCATTAGCTCTCGAAGTGGCATCTGAAGCGAGAGAGATGTTCTGTCGGCAAGGCTCTGTGTGTCCCCCACTTCCGCCTCATGCTCATATAAAAGTTTTAATATCTCACTCAAAAATGAAGGTGGAGTTATTATTTTTGCCTCTACCCACGGTTCGCGAACGCTCTCTACCAAATGCTCTTCTGGGAAAAAAGATGGAGTGTATATAGTTTCAATTTTTCCGCTTCTCAAGGTTACGTTGTATGTGATGCTCGGCAAAGTGATGATAAGAGGTAAATCAAATTCGCGTCTTAATCTTTCAGAAATAATTTCAAGATGGAGCATTCCTAAAAATCCACATCTAAAACCTCTGCCGAGTACTCCCGAAGACTCTTCTTCAAACGAAAAGGATGAGTCAGAAAGCTTCAAACGTAAAAGGGCTTGGCGAAGTTGAGTAAAGTCATCCTGACTCTCTGGATAAATAGAAGCCCAAACTACAGGACGAGCCTTTTGATACCCAGGCAGAGGTTCGTGAGTATCAGAGATAGCTGAAACAGTATCACCAACGGAAACAATTCCCGGTTCTTTGATGCCCGTTACGATGTAACCAGTCTCTCCTGCATTCAAACTTTCAGCCGGAGTCTCCACGGGGGCAAAGTAGCCAACTTCAAGTGCTTGGAACTTTTTATTTGCTACTTTAAAAATAAGCTGGTCACCCTTTTTGACACTTCCAGCCACAGCTCTGACGAAGACTATCACTCCTCTATGTTCAGAATATTTGAAATCAAAAACCAAAGATCTAAAGAGAGCCCCGTCAGTCGCGAATTTCCCTCCTTGACCGTGAGCGGGTGACGGGACTTTCTTGATAATCTCTTCCAGTAACTCTTTAACTCCTTCACCAGTTTTTCCTGATACCATCATGATATCTTCTTCGTGCACATTAAGTAGGGCTACAATTTCTTTTTTAACCACTGCAATCTGAGCTAGTGGAGAGTCTATTTTAGATATGACAGGGATAATGGTGAGTCCTGCATCCTTGGCCATGCCTAGAGTTGTGAGAGTCTGAGCCTGTACGCCTTGGGTGGCATCCACCAAAAGAATTGACCCTTCTACGGCTTTAAGAGCTCTAGAAACTTCGTAAGAAAAATCTATGTGCCCTGGAGTATCAATTAAATTTAAGGTGTAATCTCCATATTTCATCCTGACGGGTTGCATCTTGATAGTAATGCCCCTCTCTCGTTCAAGTTCCATTGAGTCGAGAACTTGTTCTTTCATTTTTCTTTTCTCTATCGTCCCAGTTAACTCAAGCATCCTATCTGCCAGTGTAGACTTACCATGATCAATATGCGCAATGATAGAGAAGTTTCTTATTTTATCCATCCCGTTAGAAGCTCATGCTTATTAATTGCCTAGTAATATAGTTTGTTTTTTTCATGTCAGAGGTTGCTTCTAACGGGATCCATGAGACCTTGAACGCTACACGATTTCTGGGTTCTCGGCAATAGCTTTAACTCCACTGAATTTCTGATGTATGGCTTCCCAGAACTCCTTTAGTTCTCTCGACTTCAAAAGCCACAATACCAGTATGCCCGTGAGAATCCCCAAGATACCTGCCAAGAAACCTTGTAGAAAAATTCCCCAAAGTTTTTCAAGATTAAAGACTCTAGCAAAAATATTGAGACCTACATAAGAACCAAGCCCGACAAAAACTGAAGCGGCAGATGATACAAGTAACGTGTGATATGTATCACTCGAAAATTTACCAAAATCTTTTTCAAATTCTCTCCAATGAATAACGGCGTTAACAATAGTTCCTAGAGAGTAACCGAGAGGAAGCATTAAGACAACAGTCCCTGGTAAATTATCAACTTTGAGAAGCGCTCCTATAAAGTAAGCGAAGGTGGGCCACGCGTAATAAAGCTTGACGGCTCCATAAGTCAGGAGCATGAGAAGTCCGGCTGACAGAGTATTTATAATTAGCGGTTTTTTAGTATGTCCTGCTGAATAAAAAGCTCTAACAAATAACAAGATTAAACTTTGGGCCAAAACAGAGACAGAAAAAAGGGCGAGCGCTGCAGCGGTGAGACGAGTATCATTCCAATCAAAACGCCCCGTACCCAACAGCACTCTAACAATCTGCGCTCTAACTACGATAAAGAGAGCCATGACAGGCAAAGACCAGAAGATGATGTGTCTAACAGTTAGAGACATCTGCTCGACGAAAGCCCCAATATTATTGCTCGAAAAGTGTCTTGAGAGAGTTGGGAAAGCAGCGAGAGAGTAAGAAACCCCGATAACCACTAGAGGTACCGAGGAAATGTTGAAGGCAAAAGAATATATTGAAATTGATCCAGCAGTCATAAGAGAAGCTAGCGAAACCAAAAAGAGAGTAGCGACATGGTTCATAGAAAGAGTGAGTGTGCGAGGAAAAGACAAACTAACGACGCGCCTTATAGATGAGAAATCAAAGAGTGGCTTAAATCGAGGAAAAAGTCCAAGCCTAAAAACGTACGGCAACTGTATAGCCATGTGGAGAAGGGACCCAAGAACTACACCTATTGCTACTCCAATTATGCCCAGGCGACTAGAGAGACCAACGATTCCCAAAATAATTCCGGCGTTATACAAGACTGGAGCAAAGGCATAAATTAAGAAACGATTGTAGGCCTGGGTCATAGAACCAAGAAGATTCGACACACCAAGAAAAATTGGCGAGAGAAGAAAAATCCTAGAAAGCAGAATGACTTGTTCAAGAGCTTCCCCAGAAAAACCCTTGAAAAGAATTGGAGATAATTTTGGAATCAGAAAAAAAGCGAGGACAGAAACAAAAAATATAAGATAGGCGAAGAAGGAGAAGATGTCATCAAGAAATTTTTTGACTTCTTCTTTACCTCCACTTTCTTTTTCAATTATAAAGGGAACAAGAACAGAGAGTGAAACGATTGAGGCAACAGCAACAAAGAGAAAGTCGGGGATGCGAAAGGCTGCGTAGTAGATGTCTAAGTTTGTTCCTGCTCCAAAGAAGTGTGCCAGTAATCTATCACGCAGAAAAGCCAGTATCTGGGAAAGAATGGAAAAGAAAGCCAGAAGAAACGCAGCTTGATGAAGTCTATTAGTCTCCTTGTAGAAGAAATTGAAAATCGTCCGAACCATTGCTATTTAACTGTACTCTTCTTGTCTATTGCCCGCTTATTGGGGGCTTTGTTTTGGAAGCTGGCTCACTTGGAACATCTGAGAGAGCTCCCCTGCCAGCTCGGAGATTAGCGAGCACCTCAGCAACAGCCGTGTTGTCTGGATTGGTCTTAACTAAATCTTCAAACTGCTTCAAGGCTTCTGATTTCTGACCCAATTTGTCTAAGGACAAGCCTAGGTAATACTTGGCATTGGCATAATCGGGAACAATCTCAAGAGCTTTTTTCAAGGCATCTGTTGCTCCGCTGTAGTCTCTATTCGAATATTTTAGGAGCCCGAGTTGGAATAACACGCCTGCGTTATTAGGTGAGAGAAAGACCCCTGTCTCGGCTGATTCGATTGCTTGTCTCAAATTGTTTTGGCCGATTTCCAACTGTGACAGGAAGAAATACGCATCCGCATAATCTTTTTTCTTGTTTAGAGCCTCAGTAATAAACTCCCTAGCTCCTTCAGTGTTCTTGTTATCCAATTCGAGTCGAGCAAATTTAAGGAATATTTCTGGACTTAATGGGTGAAGAGCTTGAGCCGACTGATAAGCAAATTTTGCACTATCGTAAGCTCCCTCCACTGAAAATGGGCTAGCAACAAGTGACTCATACACATCGCCCAGCGCTACCCAGTTACGGTATGTCGGGTTCAAGGTGATGGCATTTTGGAGCGCTGCAATACTTGCTGAAAGAGCATTTTGGAAAGTCTGCTGTCGTGACGCGTCTGTGCCTTCTGTACTATTTAGAGCGTTGTTGGCTCGACTAAGTTCAACTTGAGAAACAGCACTCCAAAATGGGTCGGAAGGAGATGTGGTAACCGCTTTTCCTAACTCACTTTCTATTTCGTCAAAAGTCCTACCTGAAGTGTTTGAGTAAACTAACGCTCTTTGAAAGTGGGTGGCAGCCACAACCTTCTTCAGAGAAACGAGAGTGAAGGCTCCCATCCCTACGATGAGAACCAGCGCCACTAACGCAGAAGCAAAAAGGGACAGCCTGTTTTTGTTGAAGATAAATTCCTTTGGCTCTAGAACCCCTGTGGCCTCGGATGCCCCCACGAACAACCCTGTGAAGATGAAGGTTAGAGCAAGCATCACTAAAGAAGGAGAATATACAAAACTACCAACCCAAAGGAACAAGGAGATGAGAAAAGTCGAAGTAAGGAGGAACCTGTCAGATCTGTTCTCCAGATTTTTGGCCAGAGCCCTTATCCCGAGCATGATGAACAGCACGAAGAAAGTTAACCAAGAAATTATGCCGATAAAACCCATAGTGGCAAAAGCTGTGGGCAAGAATCCAAATCCAAATGGGAAAGCCGTGCTCCAGAAAGGAGTGATGTTTGTCTCCGCCGGTTTGTACAGAAACCATTCGCGATCAAAGGTGTTCGGGCCAGAACCAAATACTGGATTAACGGACAAGACTTTCTTCATCACGCTTACGGTGGCGGTTAGATTTGGTCTGACATCACTATTTGTGACCTTAGTTATCTCCATAACTCTTGTGGAAATATCCTTTGAACCTATTTTAGGATTGAAAACAAAGATAAGGGACACAACCATTAGGAGGACAGCCATACGAACTCCGTTACGCTTACCAAGTGAGGTGCCCTCATGCCTTTCAACTGTAGCGAAATAAAGAATCAAGACTATTGAGGAGCCGAGGGTCAACATCCAAGTGGTTTCAAAATTCACAACGATGAGAAGGACAAGAGACAAGACATAGAAGACCCCCATAAAAACTTTAAGTCGGTTGGAGAGTGGCAACATCTCAATCGCAAAAGTGGTGAGAAGTGCCAAAAGTCCAAAGGCCATAGCCAAATCTGTCCAAGCCCCAACAGGGTTACCCATGTTGCCAAAGAAGGTGTTTAGGGTTAGCCATGAACCTCCCGATAGTACCTTCGCCAAAACAAAGAGAGCCACCACCGCCAGAGAAGAAAAGAGGGCAGTAAGGGTCATAACAAGTTTGGAACGATCTCTAAACAGATAGGCTGAAGCAAAGAAAAGAATTGAAAAAATAACAATTGATCCAGCTGTTCCTGCCTCAAGTGCGTATCCAAACAGAGAAAGTGTCGGGGAACTACCAACTAGAGCAGAGACAATGTACACCACTGGCAGTACAAAGGCTCCCCACAGCAAAAGATTCCCGGGGAATGAAATTCTTCTGTGCTTTATTAGATAGATAATTATCGTCAAAAAAATAATAACAGCCCCAACAACTAACAAAAGTACCTTTGCTAAACCAAGGGGCACAATTTGAGTAGGAAGAAAAAACAAGGGCAAAAGGAATATAAGTGACAAACCAGCAAAGAAGCCTACCTTAGTTAATTGAGACATTTTTTAATAAAAATAAATTACCTTTTAATTACCTCTATATTTTATCATAACAAAACCGTCCCGGTAAAACCGGGACGGTTTTGGATGCCTATAAGCCGAATTCTGTATCCCTCGCTAAAGCTCGGGACGATAATCATTTATCTGGTCCCTCGCTCGCGCTCGGGATCTAGCGGCACTCCCCGTGAGATAGTGAGCTCTTGCGAGCTTATCTCACGGGGCACGGCCTTGCATTCAGGTAAGGATTTTGTCGTTTCACTCCGGATTCACCCCGCCGAGGCGGGGCAAGACCGGCTTCGTCACTGTTCGCACCTCTAAGATTACTCTCGGCAGGCGTTACCTGCTACCCTTCCAATTTTGTTCACCTCAAGGGACACAAAATTGAGAATCCCGAACAAAGTGAGGGACTAGCCTTTCGCTTTGCTCAAGACGCTCGTTTTTATAATCACCTGCGGTGAACAAAAATGGCGAATGTTCGGACTTTCCTCCCCACCAAAATAGGTAGAGCGATTATCCGGCACCTTCTTTATTATACCACACTAATCAGCTGTCAACAAACTGGGTATGAGCAACTTTTTTTCTTTGATACAATATTTGATACAATATAATGTATGCGTAAATCGCTGTTACTCTTTCTCCTTCCTCTCTTCCTCCTCTCTTTTTTCTTCCTTCCCATTCCATCTTTAGCAGCTACCCCTTCGACAAGCTCAGGGCAAGTCCCCACCCTAGCTGAACTTCAAACTCAGATACAATTGCTACTGAAGCAAATCCAAGCTGTGCAAGCTCAAAAGGCTGGTAATACAGCTTCCTCTGCTACTTCTTTCGGAACCTTCACCCTAGATATGCAGTTTGGTTCTTCTGGAAGTCAGGTAGCTACCCTTCAACAGTTTCTGGTATCTAAAAAGTATATGGTTATGCCTCCTGGAGTAGCTTTTGGATACTATGGACCTTTGACTAGAGGTTCGGTCATTAAGTTTCAGACTGGTAATGGTGTCTCTGGTACAGGGATTGTTGGACCCTTAACTAGAGCTAGACTTAATGCTTTGGGTGGTCCTTCGGGAGTACCCTCAGGATCTTTGATCCCTTCGGCAAGCTTAGGATCTTCGAGTGGAGGAGGACGCTCTCGAGCTATCTCTATACCTAGTACCACTAATCCTTCTTATCCTGCTCCAAGAGTTACCTTGGTCAGTAGTGCATACAACATCTCTCTAGGTCAGTCTGTGACTTTGTCTTGGACTACTGGAGACACTTCTTCTTGTGGCGCATCTCAAGGCTGGAGTGGTT
>JBBUBA010000023.1:0-10282 GCA_038058485.1 Patescibacteria group bacterium
GAATTCGATTGCTCTATTCTCTCTTATGACATTAACCTTTATCTCGCCTGGGTACTTTAGCTCCTTTTCAATCCTAATAGCTATATTTCTAGCCATATTCTTGGCTTCAAGGTCTGAGATTTTGCCCGGTTCGACAAAGACTCTTATCTCCCTCCCAGCCTGAAGGGCATAGGCTTTTTCCACTCCATCAAAAGAGGTGGCAATATTTTCTAGCTCTTCTAGCCTCTTAAGGTAGTGCTCCACGGTATCTCGCCTAGCCCCTGGCCTTCCTCCAGATATAGAGTCAGCGGTTTGGACTATTACTGACTCAACTGTCTCGTATGGATATTCTCCATGATGTGCCTGCATAGCTTTGATGATGGCTTCATCAACACTAAACTTCTGTAGAATTCTTCTGCCAATCTCTACATGAGTACCCTGAACTTCATAATCCAAAGCTTTGCCGATATCGTGAAGAAGAGCTCCGGCTTTGGCCACAGCCACATTTGCCCCAAGCTCTTCGGCAATCATGCCCGCCAGATGGCTCATCTCAATCGAGTGCTCAAGAACATTCTGCCCATATGAAGTGCGGAAGTGAAGTCGACCCAAGACTGACAAGAGTTTCGAATCAAGATTGTAAACTCCACATTCAAAAGCCGCTTGCTCTCCCTTTTCTTTAATTATCTTGTTCACTTCAACCTTGGCTGTATCAACAAATTCCTCTATTTTGGCAGGTTGTATGCGTCCATCGGCAATTAGGTTCTCCAAAGCTGATTTAGCGATAGCCCGTCTGACAGGATCAAAGGAAGATATGGTTATCGCCCCAGGAGTGTCATCCACTATCACCTCCACGCCCGTTGCCCGCTCAAAAGCTTTAATGTTCCTACCTTCCTTACCAATAATCTTTCCTTTTATTTCGTCTCCTGGAAGTGGAACGTTGGTGGACATCATCTCGCCTGTGATAGAACCAGCCATACGTTGGATAGATGTAGCCAATATTTCACGAGCCCTACCAGAAAGTCTTTCCTCGGCTTCTGCCTCAAACTTCTGCATCCTAATTAAGATATCTTCTTCGGCACTTTTTTCGACCTGATGCATCAATTCCTCTCGGGCTTCAGTTGAAGATAGCCCAGAAACCCTCGATAGTTCAACTGCCCTCGCCTCTACAAGTTCTTCTGTCTTATCACGCAAATTTTTCACCTCTAGAGCTCTCTCTTTTATATATTCGGCCCCTTTATCAAGATCCACTTGTCGCTTATCAAGAAGTTCTTCCTTATTTATAAGCCGATCTTCTGTCTTTTTGGTTCTGTCTTCGCGCTCTTTTATCTCCTCCGAGGCTTTATCGAGCATGGCCTGAGCTTCTTCTTTGGCTCGAGTTTCCATTCCCTGAATCTCAAGCTCTACGGAATTTTTCTTGCCCAAGGCAACCAGTAGACGCAACAAATAGCCAAAGCCGGTACCGGCGGCTGAGGCAAGCAACATAAGCAAAAAGGCTAATTTTAGAGACATTTGTGTGGCAGTTCAGTTCAGCCGTAACCGGAGCGATCGGGGAAGCACAGTTTCAGGAAAACAATTTAAAAGTGGAACACCTTGAGAATACCAGAGCTACAGAATTTTGTCTATAATGCCGTATTTTTTAGCCTCTTCGGTCGACATGAAGAAGTCTCTGTCCATATCCTTCTGAATTCGAGCCAGAGGTTGCCCAGTATTTTTAGCAAAGATTTTATTGAGATTCTCTCGGAGCTTCACAATTTGTCTTGCGGTTATTTCTATATCGGTAGCCTTACCCTCAACTCCTCCTTGAGAAGGTTGGTGAATCATTATTTCAGAATTTGGTAGAGCAAAGCGTTTGCCTTTTTCTCCAGCAGCCAAGATGTGTGCCCCCATCGAAGCGGCAATCCCAACACAGGTTGTAGAGACGTTGGGCTTGATATGATTCATCGTATCAATAATGGCAAGCCCCGCCGTAACCGAACCACCCGGAGAATTAATATAGAGGGAAATATCTTTCTTCAAATCTTCGGACTGCAAAAAAAGTAGCTGAGCCACAACTATATTGGCAGTTTCATCATCAATCACTCCAGTCAAAAAAATAACCCTCTCCTTAAGCAAGCGCGAGTAAATATCGTAGGCTCTCTCTCCGAGGGGCGACTTCTCTATGACTGTTGGGACTAGGTAACCCATAGGATTAATACACTATACCAAAAGTTCTTTTGTTTCAACTGAAAGAAAATAGCCCCGCCGTGGCAGGACTATTGAAGAACTTGGAGAATGTTCCCGAACAGGATGCGGACCTCGTGACCAGTCTGGTCTGACCCAGCGAAGTTAAACAGTCTGGTATCTGACTCGACCCAGACATAGATGATCTCGGCCCCCTGCGTGTCTCCACCTTCCTTTGCGACCAGGAAAACCCGACCTTCCGCCTTGATCAGGAAGCCATTGTCGTGCCGGAAGTTGAATTCGATCCGAGCTCCTACCTTCACTCTCTCGTGGCTTACACTGTTCATTACCTCTCCCAGTAGGTGTCTTAAATCTTTATACTCCTTAATTGCCTAGGAATCAAGGAGTTGTTGTGTTTCAAAAAACTCAAAAACTTTTTGGTTCTGAAATTGTTGATACACATACATACGTACTCGCATTGGATCTGCGTCCTTGTGGTGAGAGAGTAGATGGTTAGCTTCAGCCTCTAGTTCTTCGGGGGTAGGGGAGAGTTTTTCTGTTTCCGCAATCTTAAGCATAATCAGTTCTGCTTTACTTCTCTCTTCCGCTTTCTCTCTCCATTCTTTTCTTATATCTTCTTCTGTCTTTTTTATTGATTTCAAATATTCATCCCACCCGCCCGAACGACCGTCCGGTCGGGCGGGCTTCATGTGTCTTTCGACATCATCTTGAAATTGCCCCACCATTCTATCTAACTCCGAATCAATCAAGAGCTTCGGTATTTTTATTTCTGTAGCTTTAATTATCGACTCGAGGATTTCAAGGCGATACTTTTCTTTTGCCCGGAATTTGTCCGAGACACTTAGTGTCGAATCCCCAGACACTGAGTGTCTGGATGCTTCGGATGCAATTTTTTTATAATCAGGCAAGTCGAACTCCGGCTCAAGTGTTATGGTAATTTTAAATTCTAGAGGTATGCCAGGCACCAACTTGGTAATAGCTACCTCGGGGCGACCAATGGGTTTAAGTTTCGTCTCGCTCATAATGTTCCCATACTGGTGTGCCAAAGCTACCTCCGCAGTTTCTTCGAGCACTTTCATCTCACCAAGATTTTTTACTAAGATATTTTCTGGGATGTTGCCCTTTCTAAATCCAGAAATTTCTATCTCTCCATTTAGGTGTTTCAGCGCCTCCCCTCTGGCCTGTTCTAAAGATTCAAGGGTAATCTCGCCAGTAATGACAGCCTCTCCAGTAAGAGTTTTCTCTACTTTTATTTTATCGAAATGTTTGTACACTCCGCTAATTCTTAAAGAGTCTGGAGTCCACTGTCGAGATTATCGACGTTGGTATTATTTAGGTCCTCTTCTATCGCCGTCGAATCAAGTGAGGTCGACTGTGTAGCAATACTTGCCGTAACTTCGTCCACATTTCCACTCGTCGCTGTTGTTTCTGTACTTGGGATACTAGTATTATTTCGCTGGCCCCAGAAATATAGACCGCCCAAAATAATCATTGCCAAAACAATTATTATGGCGATAACTGGACCAACGGAATTTTCGTTATTAGGTTGCATAGTTTGTTTTAGTTATCGTTATTTTCTCCGTCACGTTCGGAAGTGGTTGTGGCATTCTTCCTAAGAGTGCCTTCAATCTTTTTGATCGCAGTGAGAGCTCTCATGAGATTTTGTTTAGCACTGACCAAACTCTCACGAATGATCTTCGCCTCGAGCTTAATCTTGTCGAAGTTCATTTTAGTAGTAACTGATGTAGTCGTGGCGGTAGACGTAGCACTAGTCAAACCAACTGACAAATCAAACGATAGAAGAATTGCAATGTGAGCTTTTGCATTAGTGAGATCCGTTTTTGCTACAGTTACAAAAGTTAAAGCCGCAGTAGTGCTTGCTCCGCGCCCGCTTAATTCCGCTAGTTTGGAATCAATGCGACCAGTTAGGGTATCAAGTCTCTTGATTGTAGCCTCAAAAACTCTGACAGCCGCCTCCAATCGAACTCTGGCACCATTTATTCTGCCTTGGGAGTCTTCATTTTTCTCTTGCCTTACTTCCTTGCTGTCACTCTTAACCTCTCCTCTCGCTTCCTGGATTCTATCCTTATTTTCTTTGATTTTGTTCTGTATTTCAATCTTCTTTGCTTCAAATTCAGCCCTGACTGATTTTACGTCGGTCAAAGAGCCTTCCTCAGCAAAAACTGGAGAGACTGATCCAATAGCAAGAAGGAGAGCCAGAACAGTACTTAATTTCTTCATTCCAATTTAATATTGCCTGTAAAATCTGACGTATCCGAAGATATACATCATAACATCTTCGTCCTATTGACCTACATTAGAAAACTAACTATAAGAAGGGCTACAATGTTGACCACTTTTATCATTGGGTTGATGGCTGGACCGGCCGTGTCTTTGTATGGATCACCAACCGTATCTCCTGTAACGGCTGCATGGTGAGCGTGCCCCCCCTTACCACCAAAGTTACCATCCTCAATGTACTTTTTAGCATTGTCCCAAGCGGCACCTCCAGAGGTCATCGAGATGGCCACGAAGAGTCCTGTCACTATCACTCCCACAAGAAGCCCGCCAAGAGCTTGCAAACCTAAAGTCCACCAAACAAGCACTGGCACTGCTACTGGAAGAAGTGCGGGCATAATCATGAGTCTCTGAGCTACAGCCGTCACAATTTCCACGGCCTTACCATAATCAGGTAGCGCCTTGCCCTCCATAATGCCCGGTATCTCTCTGAACTGTCTCCTGACTTCCTCCACAACAGCGTGTCCCGCCTTACCAACCGCCTCCATCGCAAACGAAGCAAAGAGATACGGTAGAAGACCTCCAATAAGTAGACCGGCCAAGACATTTGGATTTGAGAGGTCAAAAGTTATCTCCCCCAAACCAAGTTTTCCTAATTCTTGTGTGTACGAAGCAAAGAGGACAGTAGCGGCAAGCCCGGCAGAAGCAATTGCGTACCCCTTAGTGACAGCCTTTGTGGTGTTGCCAACAGCATCTAGTGCGTCAGTTACAACTCTAACTTCCTTAGGAAGACCAGACATCTCAGCAATACCTCCTGCGTTATCGGTAATTGGACCAAAGGCATCTATAGCCACAACAACTGCAGTGAGAGAAAGCATCGACATTACCGCAATAGCCACTCCATAAAGACCAGCGAAGTGGTACGAAGAAAGCATGCCAAGAGTAATGAGAATTACAGGAAGAGTGGTCGACTGCATGGAAACAGCAAGACCAGTAATAATGTTTGTGCCATGACCAGTCGTAGAAGCTTTGGCAATAGATTTAACTGGATTGTATTTTTTACTGGTGTAGTAATCGGTGATAAGAAACATTCCTGCTGTTACTGCCATACCAATAAGAGCGCAGAAGAAGAGTGAGATTGTTTCAAACTTCCCATTACCCGCCATAATCCACTTCGTTAGTGGATAAAACGCTACGATTGATAGGACAAGAGAAACAGAAAGACCACGATACAAAACTTTCATGATTGTATCGGTCGTACCACCACGGACGAAAAATATCGAGACGGCACAAGCAATAAGTGCTACTCCTCCCATAGCGAGAGGGTAGAGAAGTGCCCCAGCAAATCCTGGGAGAATTAAAGAACCAAGAAGCATCACCGCCACAGCCGAAACAACATATGTTTCAAATAAGTCCGCTGCCATGCCAGCTGTATCTCCAACATTATCTCCAACATTGTCTGCGATAACTGCAGGATTTCTTGGATCGTCTTCTGGAATGCCCGCTTCAATCTTGCCTACCAAGTCCGCTCCAACATCAGCTCCTTTAGTAAATATTCCTCCACCAAGACGCGCGAACACAGAAATGAGAGAGGAACCAAAAGCCAAACCTATCATGGCTCCAATATCTTTGGTTATTGCGTAAAAAATAGTTACAGAGAGTAGAGCGAGAGCTGCGACGGTTAGCCCCGTAATAGACCCAGCTTTAAAAGCTGTGCCGAGAGCAGCAGGAATACCATGTCTTGCCGCTTCTGCTGTACGAACATTGGCCCTAACCGCGACTGCCATGCCAATGTAACCTGATAGAGCAGAGACAAAAGCTCCGATAAGGAATCCGATTGCTACAGCTCCGGAAAGATAGAGACCAAGAAATATAGCGAGGACCACAGCAACAATGGCAACAACTTTGTACTGACGCCAGAGATAAGCATTTGCACCAGTTTTAATAGCCAAAGCAATTTGAGTCATCTTCTCGTTTCCGTCTGGAAGAGAGAGAATTTGGAAAGTGAGAAACCCACTGAATACTAAAGCCAAGACACCAGCGACAATCGTCCAAAGAATTATTGTTGACTCCATTTTTATTTATTAATTATTTATAACAGGGGCATCGGCGGTTGCCAACTCCTCACCTTTAGCAGACTGAATATCTATTTTCCACCCAGTTAGTTTGGCTGCCAAGCGCACATTCTGTCCGCCCTTACCAATGGCTAGAGACTGCTCGGATTCAGAGACGTGCACGATGGCAGTCTTTTGTTCATCATTTATTTCGATATCCATTATCTTGGCTGGAGACAAAGCCTCCTCAATAAACTTCTTCGGTTCCTCATTCCACTCTATGACATCAATCTTCTCCCCGCGAAGTTCACTCATCACAGTCGAAACACGGACACCGCGTTGACCAACAAGTGCTCCAACAGGGTCGATGTGAGAGTCGAGGGCTTGAGCCGCAATTTTGCTTCGGTAACCGGCTTCACGAGCTACTGCCTTTATGACAATAGAACCATTTGCCAGTTCTGGCGCCTCCGACTCAAATAATTTTTCCAAAAACTTTGGATGTGAGCGAGAAAGACGAAGGAAAATTCCTCGAGGGGACTCCTCTACACGATATAGATATGCTCGTACTCTTTCTCCCTGACCAAATCTCTCGCCAGGAATCTGTTCCTCGTAAGGCAAAAGTCCTGGGGCACGACCGAGATCCACAAATATATTTCCTCTTTCAATCCTTTGAACTGTTCCTGAAACGATCGTGCCTTCCTTGGAGGAAAACTCTGTCACGAGATAGTCTTTTTCTGCTTCACGAATCTTTTGCATAATAACTTGTTTGGCAGTTTGGGCAGCAATACGGCCATAATCACCCTTGCTTTCGATAGGGAAGACGACTTCGTCATCAACTTTCGCATCACGCTTCATCTTGCGAGCATCTTCTACGAGCATGTGTTGTTCTGGATTGTAAAAAACTCTCTCATCACCATCAGCCAGCTCTGCGTCTTCATCAAAAACAACTTTAGTGTCATCGACCACATTCTTCACTTGAAAAAATTCAACCTGACCAGTCTTAATGTCAAAAACGGCACGAATAATCTGACCTTTCTTGCCATATTCTTTCTTATAAGCCGTGGCGAGCGCCGCTTCTATGGCTTCAATAATTTTGGCACGAGGAATACCACGAACCTCTTCAAGTTCTCCTAAAACTGAGTTAATGACTTTGAGATCAAACATGATTGCGAATATTACGAATTAAATCGAATGAAACGAATTGGGTTCGCCTTTCGGCGAACCCCTTAAACAATACGCTTATTACCCCTCTATTATATACAGACTCTGTTCAATTTGTCAAATTCAGCTTAAAAAATGACGTTTCCCTCTGAATTAGGAGGGAAGTGGGGATAGCTCATTTATTTGTTGGTGTAAAATAGAAACACCCCACAGTATGGCGGGGTGCCGAGAGTCCGTATGGGAATCTCGTAAACAGAACAAAATTTGAGTGTTAGGAGACCGCTGCCTTGACTGGGGCGGTTTTCCTTTTACTCTTCCCTCGAATTGGGAAGCATTTGATGCCATAATCGCTTGCGCGAATTAGCTTCTTGCTTCTCCAATGTCGGAAGGATGAGATACAAATGAACATTTCCTTCAAACTTTCTACTCTGATTAATTCCTAAGTTATTTCTCCCAACCGACTGGGATGCTTGCATGCCGAGTAGTCGCAGTAGGGATAACCCCGAGGTGTTATGCCTCGGAAAAACAAAAAAAACCGATTGGAAAGCCGATGATTGATGTCACCATAAGCTATCCAACAGGTTCTTTTGAAACTTATCTTCGGCTAATAATGGCCCAATCAACTCGTCTGAATCTAGCTGTAAAAGCCTTCATCATAGCTATATCTTAGCATATTTCGTCCTAAATTACCAGCTGTGTACTTGTATTATTTGAAATGATGTTGTGTAAAAAGTGAATATTGTCTTAGTAAATTCAAGGTGAAAACAAGAACATTTATTTCCTTCTCGAATGGAATTTTTTGTGGGTTTCGTGAAAGTTTTAAGTTAAGTTTTAAATATGACCTTAGACAACATCTTTATAACTGACTGATGATCTTGTTCGTGGATTTTTTCTATAAACACAGCCCAAACGTCAAGAGTTGAGCCTGCATAGTCAGGCTGTAACTTGTTTAGATCGCACACAACTTCAAAAGCAAGACTCGCTGTTCTTTTATTGCCATCAGTAAAAGGATGATCTTTTATCAGAAAATACAGATAAGCTAGCGCCTTCTCTTCGTGAGTTTTATAAATTTCCTCACCAAAATAGGCCCCCGTGATACTCGAGACTATGGCATCAATTTTGAACTCAGCTTGTGGAGTAATCGGAAACGAAACATACCCGTGTTTAACGAGTAGTTTGTATATCAGGCAAACGCCGCTCGACTGCAATGGTTGAAATGTCTTTTTTTCCTTCATCATAATCGCGCAGTGATTTTATCACTGCAATATTTTGTTCGAGTTGTTTCTCAGCAACTTTTTTTATGTCTGGAACCCTCTTCTTGAAGAAACTCAGGATGGTCATAGATAATATAATTGTATCATTTGGCCAACCCTTACACAAACCGACCAACGAGCTTTATTTGCGTCTCGAATGGAACTTTTTGTGCGTTTCTCGCAGGCCCTTGTCGGTGATGTGGGTATAAATTTGGGTAGTAGAGATGTTGGCGTGGCCCAAGAGCATTTGGACAGAGCGCAAGTCTGCGCCATTTGATAAAAGATCGGTGGCAAATGAGTGACGGATGACGTGGGGTGTCACTTTTTTAGAAATGCCGGCCTTGATGGCATAGGCCTTCACAATTCTCTCCACAGATCTGCGAGTCAGAGCCTTGCCTTCCTCATTTTTCTTTTTTCCGATTTGGACGAAGAGAGCATCGCTCATGTCTTTCCTGTTTTTCAAATAATTCTTAACAGCTCTCTCAGCTTCGTCAGAAACAAACACTACGCGAATTTTTCCTCCCTTCCCTCGGATGGAAAACTCTCCAGCAGAAAAATCTACATCGGTGGTGAGCGAACAAAGTTCCGAAACACGCAGCCCAGTAGAAAAGAGAAGCTCAAGAATGGCTCTGTCTCGCAAAGTTTTGAGATCGCCTCCCTCTGGAGCTTTAAGCAATCGAGAGAGTTCGGTGGGGGACATAAGGTCGAGGGAACGTTCAGAAATTTTGGCCAACTCTATTTGTTCCGGTGGCATCGATTTAATTTCTTTCTTTGCCAAAAATTTCAAGAAGGCGCGCAGAGCAATCATGTAATAGTTCTGGGTCTTTTTCGAGAGAGTCTGGCCGGTAGCTCTATTGTTACCGGTCGATTGACGATTGAGCCAGAGTCGAAATTCGCGAACGACTGGTTCGGTAATTTCGGAAGCTTTGTTTATTTTTGCAAAACCCAAAAAACGTGAGAGATAGTGATCATAATTTTCTATCGTTTTGACACTCCTCCCTCGCGAAATCTCGGTGTATTCCAAAAACTCTCTTTTTAACTTTTCAATTTCAGATGTAGTGCTCATGCTGTAAGCCCTGAGAAGCATTAGCGACGAAGGGTTTTGCGACATTATAGCATTCTGCGAGCTCTTTCACTTTTAATACATTTGAGTTAGTATAATTCAAGACTCCAACAGGAAAGGCCCATGTTCCACGACTTTCTTGCTCCACTGCCACTGCTCGTTTTTTTGAAGTTTGCCATTGTCTTCCTCGCAGTCTTCACGCTTCTCGGCTTCGGGCTCGTCCGTTTCATCGACAACCTCAAGACCATCACCTCCGTCCCCAAGGACCGCTAAACCAGCGGTCTTTTCTTTGCCAAAATTGAACTCTGCAACATCATATCAGACACTGTCTAATTTTTTCCCTAGGAGTTAAG
>JBBUBA010000024.1:0-11189 GCA_038058485.1 Patescibacteria group bacterium
GCATTCTCACGCAAAATTCTCATCACTGTCTTCTCGCCGTAATAAGTTGGGAGAGTGGAAACACGAAAGGAAACTCTTTCTCCATCTAAATCTATTTTGAAGCGCCCGTCTTGTGGGATGCGCTTCTCATCTAGTTTCATGTTCGAAAGTACTTTTATACGAGCGATTATCCCCGGACCGGTATTCTTGGGTAAGACCATGGCGTCATGAAGGATGCCGTCAATGCGATAGCGCACAAGAACTTGCTCCTCCTCGGGCTCAATGTGAATGTCAGATGCATCTTGAGCAATAGCATGCTTCAAAAGGGTATCAACCACTCTGACGACAGGTATGTCTTCGGCAAGCTTTTTTAAATCAGACTCGCTATCGGCCTCTTTGCCAGAAAGTTTTTTGATGGAGCCAGCGACCTTCTCTATCACACTGCCGAATTCGTCCTTCAAACTTTTTTGATACGAAAGCAGTGCCCACTTCATTGACTCGTTATCGGTCAAGCGAGGTTGGATCTTCAACCCCACCTTCTTTTTAACAAAGTCGATAGCAGTCATGTCCTCAATGTCGAGCATGGCTACCTCAAGAGAGTCGGAGGTTTTTTTGAAAGCGACAATATTGTGGTTCCTGGCAATCGGTTCAGGAATGAGAGATAGAACTTCGAAATCAAGTTTCTGGTTCTTGAGATCAACAAATGGCACTCCAAGAATGTAGCTCTGGAGTCTCCTGAACTCGTCTTCGGTTATAACACCACGACTAACCAAAACCTTCCCTAGATTCTCGCTGTTTTCTTCTGCATAACGCGAGGCTTCTTCGATATCTTTTTTGGAAACCAGGCCTGAGTCGAGAACTAGGCGCTTGAGCTCTGTCTCATCAATGTGCATATAAATAGCTTTTTAGCTTTCAGCTTTTCAGCTTCTTAGCTTCTTAGCTTATTTATTATAGCATTGAGCATCTGGATAGATTGTCAGAACTCAAAAAAACAACTGATAATACGTTATCTTATTGCGGTCGCAAGATTATAACGTATTGAATCGATTAGATTAGATTAGGCTAAACTCTTTACGCAAATGACGGTCATTTTCCAGCTCGTCTACTATCATGTGTAGAAGATCTTTCCCCACCCCATAGTCAGTCTTTAAGAGCCCTATAATATCCTCGCAATCATATGGGTAAACCCAGACACTGTCTTGGAGCCGATAGAGCCCGGCTTGACGGAAAAGAAGTGTTATTTGTGTCCGTATCTTTCTCTTTTTTTCTGGAATATCGAAAATCACGACTCGCCATTTTTTATCCCATCTT
Organism: Patescibacteria group bacterium; assembly: GCA_038058485.1. GTDB lineage: Bacteria > Patescibacteriota > Minisyncoccia > Phycocordibacterales > Zambryskibacteraceae > JAIFWN01. Next base: position 1,291 of record JBBUBA010000024.1, read on the forward strand.
TTTGGTTTAACAAGCTTATATTCCTCAAGTTCCCAACGTCGCAAAAGTTTCTCACCTGGTAATGTCAGATTATATCTACCATTCTCAAATTTTAAGAATCCACGTTTAGTAAGCCTCGAGGCAGAAGATGTGACATATTCCTTCCGTCTTGGATTTGGCAGAAATCCAAGCTTTTTTAGAGAACCTAGCACATTTGGAGCAAGTACTCCGATACTGAGAAATCCAGCCACTTTCACCGTATTCAAAATCATGTGTTGCAAATCTTTTCTCCTCGTTTTCTTTCTACTTCTTTCTTCCAATATACTCATACGTTATATTATTGCGATAGCTAGATTATAACGTATAGGAAATTTTAAACAATCTAGACAATCTTGACAATCTAAACGGGCTAATTAGCTAAGAACCTTAGAAGCTACTTTAGAACTCTCCAAAGCCTGGGTTGACTCCAATGTTCACGGTATCAGTAGGACAAGTGGCTTGATTGTTATTGTTGTCGGTAACTACAGCCGTCGCATTCTTTGATCCAGTAGTTGAGTAACTAATCATGAAGGAAGTGGTGGTTGGGAAACCTGAGGGTGGATAATCCGCTGTATTTGGTAAATTAGTCCCTGTCCAGTAATAAGAGTACGGCGGTTGAGGGTTAGGATTGTTGGTAATATCTACGGTCCAAGTAATGTTTTCTCCGACCTGAGGTACTCCGATATGGGAGCAACTAGATATTAGATTCGGTGCTGGAGTGATGTGTAGGGTGAAACTTATAATTTTTACCGGCCCATTTCCTTGGGGTGTTGCGGTGACATCAATAGGGTAATCTCCAGTAGGAGCATTGGAAGGTACAGATATACTAACGGTAAAGACACACGGGGTGCCAGATGTTGGAGCGCATCCAGAAAGTGGGGAGTAAGTTATAGATACTCCGCTAGGTTGTCCTGAAGTAGTGAGATTGATTACTTGGCCAGAACCTGAAAGGCGCGTTGCCGTTACTGCATGTTGTGGATTGGGAGGACTTTGTGGAATTCCTGCCTTTTGCACGGTCACGTCGGTAAGATTTTGAACCAAACTATAATCGAAAGACTGATTATAAGTTATTACAAACCCTTTTGTTTGATTGGGAGTTAGAGTAACGGTAGACCCAGTATCAACTGGCGTGCTGACAATAGACGGATTCGGATCGTACCCAGATGGAGGACTCCCCCCAGTGATAGTATAAGATGTTCCTCCTTGAGCCGGAGTGACGGTGGCAGTACCATTTCCAACTCCTGTGGCAATAATGGTTATACCCTGACGAAGGGTCCAAGAAGCACTTGATGGAGAAGTGGTGATATTTATAGTGGCCTCAGGTGGAGTTAGTGGTGACATAGTTACAACATAGCCTGTCCCCTTCCATTTTATCCAACCAATATAATTCTCCCCCCACGCATTGCCACTAAACTCACTCGTGCCACTGTTGTATGTGACAGCGTAAGTGGAACTGTCGGAAAGATGGACCCAGCCATTCCACTCATTTGTAGTGCCAGTAGGAGCAGCTAGAAATCTAGCCCAACCTGTGACAGCCCCAGTTGAGGGATTCACATTCGGCCGACAATTTGGTGTAGTTGGACAGCCGACAACATCTGCGCTGTCAAAAGAGAGCCAGCCAAAGTTCTCCGACCAAGCCTGACCCGACAAATTGCCAGAGAAGGTATCCGCTACCACTCCATAGTTTGGTCCAGAGAACTTTATCCAACCTGCTCCTGTGTCATTGGGATTATTGCCATTCGGCAAACTCGACCAAGCATATCCGCTCAAGCTCACCGTTTGAGCTTGAGCGGATGTAGTAAGTAGTAAGTAGAATGCAGTAAGGAGGAGTATTTTTATTGCCCAATTCTTCTCAATTTTTAATTTGGTTATTTTCATTGAATATCAAAACCAATTTTACGTCTTCTTGATTTCCCCGAATCCATTAAACGCTTGATTGCAGAAAATACAACGGCGAAGCTCTCATCATAACGTTTCTCAAGCTTTTCTATTCGGCGAGCGAGATCAGAGTGAGTCACTAGGAGCTCTCTCAAGCGAACGAAGGCTCGAGCGATCTGGATACTTGCCTGAACTGCGCGATCGCTACGTAATACACTCGCCAACATTACGACACCATAATCTGCGAAAACCCAAGGAAAAGTACGACGACCACCATGGCTCGAACTTGAAGTCACAATCTGTGACTTCAAGTTCTTTAGTTCAGCCTTAGTCAGTTGAAAAGCAAAATCCTCGGGAAATCGGTCTAAATTGCGCCTCAGGGCTTGGTTCAAGGCTTTGGTTCGAACCCCATACAGAACCGCCAGATCGCTGTCGAGCATAACCCGCCTACCTCGCACAGTAAATATTCTCTGCTCAATAGCAACAATTGATACAGGACCAGAATTTTTAATTTGCAATTTTGCTCCAGTCATTTCCTTACTACCTACTTGATTCTCGCCTCCAGTTTTTCCAGTCTTGCTCTCAAATCATCATTTTCTGTCTGCAACTTTTCTACCTTTGTATTTAATTCTTTGATTGCACCAACAGCCACAGCAGTTATTGAATCATAGTTAAGGTTGTAGTATCCATTCCCTCCCAATTTAACCGTGTCCGGCAAGACCTTCATTACATCTTGAGCAATGAATCCTATATTGTTTTGGTTTGTTGAATCATCATTCCAAGCGAAGTTAACTGGTCGTAAATTGAGTACTTTACTCAAAGAGCCACTAAAGCTTGTGACACTATTTTTTAACCTTGCGTCTGATGCTGGGACCCAAGATTTGGTTCCTCCACATTGAGTTGCACCACCAGCATTACAGTAAACACCATAACCAGTACCAGTAAGGTTTTCTCCATAAACTCCGTAAGAGCTCCCACCTGTAACTTGTCCATAAACACCAATCACAGATGTATTATTGCCAAACCCCCAGAGACCTTTTGAATTAACTCCGGTAACGACACTATAAACTCCTGTTGCGTTGGTGGCTCCTGTCATTGTTATCTGTATTCCCTGACCAGGAGAATTATTGTCGTCTACCGACAGCGCTTCTTGATACCCCGTACCGCTATTGTCTACACCCAATCTTGTCGTGTAGATAGTCCCATTCACATCCAATGTTGCCCCGGGATTTGTCTTTCCAATACCCACATTCCCACCAGATTGCTGAAGAAGGAGGTCGGAAGCGTTGTCGGTCATCCTGATTGTGCCCTTTCCGCCAGTAGTAAGTATCTGGAGGTATTTATCTGCTCCAGAATCATAGGAATAGAACGGCGTGTTGTATGCATACATTGGTCCACGCGCTGCGAAGCTTCCATTCACATCAAGTTTGTAACTACCTGCGGCTGTTGTTCCGATACTGACATTACCAGCGTTAAACCAAGTGTCACCTTCGCCCAAAGAAACCTTTTTTACGCCGTTATTGTAAAGAGAGAAATAACCAGGGTCACCAGAACCTCCATCTGACAATTCCGCAGAGGTATATGTCCCCCCGCTCAATCTAAACACGGCATTTTCTCCTGAAACATGCAGCTTTGTCGCTGGGCTCGTCCCAATACCGATATTGCCTCCGTTTAATATTGTCATTCTTGCAACGGCATTAGAACTATCCATAAATTGAGTATCGGTTGACCCTCCCTGAAATCTTAAAGAACCTGCTGTATCACCACGAATATAACCCACATCATTAACACTAAAGTAAGTACTTGTTTTGGTTGCCCCCACAACATCCAATTTCACCCCCGGCCCCGTCGTCCCGATACCGACGTTGCCACCATTGGCTTGGATGATTGTGTTGTTTGTGGTTCTGTGACCAAGATACAAATTGCCACTCTTAACATTCATCTCATTATCATAAAAGCTGATCCCCGTGGCTCCAGTAGATTGTAACCCCCCATCAATTGAGTCAAAGAAGAAACGACCATTTGCAGTTGTACTTATACCATCACTCAGAAGACTCGAGTCTCCTAAAGCTGTCCCAGTTGTAAAACGAGGGATTCTTCCAGCTGTTCCAGAACCTCCGACGCCACTAGCCTGACAATTTGCTCCATCGGAACGACACACGCGAACTCCACCATCATAAACACCAGCCACACCATTAACAAAACCTGTAACGTAAGTATTTCCTACAACATGAAGCTTCTCCACCGGAGCAGCTATTCCAATACCAACATCACCACCTGATTTAAGAACAAGCTGTGAAGTGTCTGCCAATGTTCCTCCAAGGGTTAGCCCCCCCGATGCCCCCCAAATATCTGGATTGATTCCTCCATTACCTCTACTGAGTTGTAAAGCATAAAGACCAGAATTACCTGATCCACCATAAACAAAGTAAGTCGTTCCCCCTAACCAAATCGTATCAGTTCCACTATTACCAAGACGTATATTTCCTCCTTGTACATCTAATTTATATCCGGTAGGTATCGTGCCTATGCCGACATTGCCTGCTGGAGAAATTGTTAATCTTGAGACTCCATTTGTCACTAAAGACAAACTAGTAGCTACGCCCACAGCACCAACTTCTGCTTGATCATAAGGGGGAACATTGTAGTAACTTAAATAACCCTTATCGTTTGCCCACGAAGTATAATTACCATTACTAATGAGACTCGTGTTGCCTAGAGTAGAAGCCCCAGTAAATTTTGGAACGTAATTAACTGAACCTGACCCCCCCACTCCACTTGCAAGACAATTTGTACCATCGGAACGACAAACACGAACTCCACCATCTAAAACACCAGCCACCCCATTGACTGTGCCGCTCACGTCTAGATTTGCTACTGCAGCTCCTCCAACGTGTACATCTCGACCGTTACCATAGTTCAAATATAAATCTCCAGGAGCAGCAGAGATCGAATCCTTTCCATCTATATGTCGAGTAATGAGAGCAGCATTACCTGTGCCTCCGACATTTACATTACCTTGTACCGTTAGAGGGCTGGATGGATATTGAGTGCCAATCCCAACATTACCAGACATTACAGTCAAATCACCAGTGACCTCCACCTTATCCGCAATCTTCAGTTTGAGCCCCGTAGGATTATAAGTACCGTCCCATCCTGTGAAGAATTGATGCCCGCCATATCCTTCATATGCATCGTATTTTATGCCAGTATAATATTGAATTCTTAGATCGGGATACGGACTAGTCCAAGGTCCGCTCTCTTGGTAAATAGCATAGGGGTCAGGGCTATTTCCAGAGTCACCCCCAATGTTGCTGGTTTTTAGATAACCAGCATACAATTGACCGTTTGCGGTAGCGCTAACGCCATCACTTACAATGCTAGAATCTCCCAAGGCCGTTCCTGTTGTAAAACGAGGGATTCTTCCAGCCGTTCCAGAACCAGTCAGACTCCCCGTTCCAATACATGTCCCGTTAATTTGGAAACACCCTGCTGTTATATTAACGTTTCCAGCAACAGTGAGTGGGGCTGTCAGGCGGAAACTTTGTATCGCACCATTCCAGTAAAGCTGTTGATATGTTCCCGAAGGATAATTGCCAAATAGGAGATTTATGTCAGTTCCAGCACTCGCAGTATTCATACCATATCCAAGATGGGTCAGCTGTCCTCCAGAAAACAACTCATTCGTAACAAAAAAGTTACCGTTTGCTGTTGAGCTTCCACCAATTCCAGTGCTTGATATTGTAGATTGAGTAAGAACTCCGCTCGCATTAAAGTAAGGCACATAACTACTTGGAGCAGAACCTCTAACCGGAGCTAAAACATTTCCACCGGGAGCAGGGGTGCCTGGGGGTTGAGGTTCTGTAAAAGCATAAGCACTGACACCAACAATCATTAATCCAAAAACAATTAAAAATTTTTTCATTTACTTATATAAAAGTTGCTTATCAATAATTCTATCACGGGTTTAGACCGCTAACCTGTGGAGCTCGCACATCTATCCTGACCTCACTTCCCGCCATTCTATATACACTTATACTTACGGAAACATTGCTGGTAGAATTGGCTACTTCCAAGCTTGAGAAGCCACTAACCACTCCAGTTTTAAGCACTATGAAGCCCGAATCATTGAAGTGTTGCAAATAGGCCGCAAAAAGATCCGCCACGGGGGCCTTGGTGGTGTAAGTCGTAGTGAGAACTTCTGACTTGGTCTTATCACTAGCAAGAGTGTAACTAGCCGATTTTTGTATTTTTGCGTCTTCCACTAGTGCCAAAAACTCTGTGGGAAACCCCCTAACCACTTCCCCACTCTTAGCTTCCGAAATCAGAGTGAAGTTCGTTGGAGCTAGCCCCAAACTCCAAGGAAGCCCGGGCCACTTATTTTGCCTTATGGCTACGCCTCCAACTATTAGGATGAGAAAGGCAAGAATTATGAGGAGAGGCCCCAAATTACTTTGGCTATACTCGCTCTTTACCATTTTACTTGTGGTGAGTTAATCGAATCATTGTCTATCTTGGTAACTAAGCTGGACTAGGGAAATGCCGTTATAAGAGGAAACGATAGCCGAGAAGATGTCGTTCTGCTTTGTACCAGATATTTGTCCTAAACTCTTCGAGGAAGATACCTTATCAACAGCATACCCAGCTCCGTTCATGTAATCATTGTATATTGTCCAAATCTCGTCTTTAGACTTCTTTGAGGTGTAACTCACCGTGTATTGGGTCATGCCAATATCGCTATACTGAGCCTTGTAACTCTCCCCTGCTGTAACTGTCTCCACAGGTATATCACTTGGAAATCCTTGCGGAAGTTTGGAACCTGTCTTGGTTATATCAGTTTTGGTCACTTCCACAGTATTTTTCTTCTCCGCAGTTACAGCTCCTTCAGGAATTGTCTCTAAGTTGGCCTTCTTTATCTCTCTTATTCCAAACCACAATCCTAGAGCGACCACCACTACTACGACGAGGCCAAGTAGAAGATTCTTCATCCCATTAGAAGTTAATTTCTAATAATCGCCCTATGTTAAAAACAGCCGTTAGGCGGACGCGCTCTGAGACTTTAGGTGACCACATCATATTAAATGAACTTCTAACGGGATCATAAAAAAAGTATATCAGACTCTGTCACTAAATAAACCTGCCATGCTTCCGCCTGTGCACACCTCCTGTGCAACACCGAGTGTTGCACAATCACTCTATTTCATTTTCAAGCAACTTGGCGGGGCTTGTTAGAACAAACTCCTGATACTCGCTCTGTAGAGAAAATTGACCAGTTACAATTTCTGGCACAAGTAACCCCTCAAAACGATTTGCCCCTATATAATCTTGGCAACTAGACCATCTATAGTTTTCAAAATCTTTATTTTTCTCCATTTCCCTTGGATTCCTATGTATGTAAGCCGACAAGTGAAGTAATTGCTGGTTATCACCAACATGAACTGCTTTATATGGTCCTTGGAACAAATGCCCAGATTTTTTATGTTTTTCATTGATATATTTGGTATAAGCATTGAGAACCCTTTGCATATAGGACGCAATACCACCTTCCCTCCCCTCTTTAACAATCAGATGGAAATGGTTCGGCATTAGGCAAAACCCAACCAACTCAACAGTCCTGCCCTCAATGACCTTTTCTGTGTGCAACACCGAGTGTTGCACAGTGTCAGGGAGCAGGTACGATAATCTTCCAATATTTCTAAAAACTACACCTGACTGGAAGTAAAGTATTAAAAACAGGAATCTTCTATAATCCTGATCATCGCTAAAAATTAGTAACTTATTCACACCACGATTGAAAATGTGGTAATACTCTCCGGGAGAAATTACTATATTCCGCATATTTATAATATTACTCAATTATTCTTGTTGTGCAACACTCAGTGTTGCACAATTGTGGATTGTGGTACGATTTTGTCATGCAAATCATTTCCTGGAATGTGAACGGCATTCGTGCCGTGATAAAAAAGGGTAACTTCATGGATTTGGTGAAGGAGTACCAGCCAGATATCATCGCTCTTCAGGAAACTAAGGCCGAACAAGGGCAAGCAGTGATAGACCACCCAGACTATGAAGAGGTTTGGAACTCATCAAAAAGGAGGAGGGGCTACAGTGGGACAGTTATTTTTAGCAAGATCAAACCTATATCTACCCAAAATGGTTTCACAAGTAACATTGTCGAGAAATATGGCTTAGATAAAGACGACTACGGAGACCCAAACACAGAGGGGCGCGTGATTACGGCTGAATATAAGGATTTTTTCCTAGTTAACTCATATACGCCCAACTCCAAACCAGACCTCTCCCGCCTTTCCTTGAGACACAAGCGATGGGACCCCGCTTTCCTAGAATTTGTTAGCGAATTAGACAAAAGGAAGCCAGTAATCTTTACCGGTGACTTAAATGTGGCCCACACTTCCCTAGATCTCACGAATGCCAAGCAAAATGAGGGCGAGCACGGCTTCACAAAGGAGGAAAGAGAAGGTATTGATAAAATTATTGAATCAGGATTTGTGGATGCTTTCCGCCACTTCAACAAAGAAGGCGGGCACTATACTTGGTGGAATTATTTTGGTCATGCCAGAGAACGAAATGTGGGGTGGAGAATTGATTACTTTTTTGTTTCAAAACGCCTGATGCCCAAAGTCGAATCTGTCGATATTTTGAGCCATATTTTGGGCTCTGACCACTGTCCTATTAAAATAGTTCTAAAGGACATTTAACCCGCCGGCTGACTGAGTTATCCACAGTTTAATAATTGTAAAAAAGTATATTTGTCCTTTAGGAATATACTGTATGTAGACGCGGGGCAAACGTCCTATCTCTCCCAGCTAGGTCAGAAGCTCATTGCATTGTTCTTCTGGTCTGATCAGCCATGAAAGATGTTTTGGTCTGGGGCTTAAAGCTTGCGGAGACGTTGCCTCCTCACTCTCTATATTTTGAAGCCATCCGTTTCTGCCCTCGATGTCTTTGACTGAAGCTCCCTTTCCTGTCGCTTAAACAAGCGACACCCCACTCCGAGTAACCCTTGGGGTGGGTTTTTTATTCTACAGCCGAGCTTAGAGCTAACTACAACATGATACTTGCAATATGTGGATAACTATGGGGAAAGTGTGCATAAAAGACACGTTTTAGGGTCATGAACAGACAAATGTCTTTAATTTAAGCCATTTAATAAAAAAGATGGTTTGAATTGTTTCATGTGAAACTGTTACATGTGAAATAAACCTGTCCCGTTAGAAGTTCACAAATAACTAGATTTAGGATAGAGTTAAATGATTAAACTTCTAATGGGATGAAGACTGAGAAAAGAAGGCTCGGTGACGTGGGGGAGAACGTCACTTGTGTATTTCTTGAGAAACATGGATTTAAAATCATCGAAAGAAACTACCTACGGAAGTGGGGCGAGATAGATATTGTAGCGAAGAAGGGGAGCATTATGCATTTTGTAGAGGTTAAGTCTATCAGCCATACTACTGCACTGGTTTCAGGTGTAACTGACGGATGGCGAGCTGAAGATAATATGCATCCGCAAAAGCTCAGGAGGCTCCATCGGGCCATCCAAACCTACCTGCTAGAGAAGCATTTGGACTTGGATTGGCAGTTGGATCTGGTAATTGTAAAAATTGATGAGAATAGAAGAACAGCCTCTGTGGAAATGTTGTCAAATATAGTTTAATTATGTATACTTAACTAAATGGTTAAGTATCAAAAAGTAGATCTAGACAGGTTAATTTATGCAATTTCCGACTCTACCAGGCGTGGAATGATTGATGAATTGGTGAGGGGTGAGAGGAGCGTTGGCGAGCTCTCCGAACCCTTCAAAATTTCTTCTCCGGCTATATCCAAACACATACGTGTTTTACATGAAACAGGTCTAATTAAGACAAGGAGATCGGGTCGACAGATTATTTGCACCCTAGAACCGGATAGCCTTATGAGAATAGAAACCTGGATGGCCAAATACCAAAGATTTTGGTCAGAAAAGCTCCATGACCTTGAAAAAC
>JBBUBA010000025.1:0-9519 GCA_038058485.1 Patescibacteria group bacterium
ACGCCAAGAGCAATGGTAGCGGGCACCATTACAATGCCGAATCCATTACCGTTCTAGAGGGGCTAGAACCAGTCAGGAAGCGCCCTGGAATGTACATTGGTACGACTGGGCCAGATGGACTTCATCACCTCATATGGGAGATTTTTGATAACTCTAGAGACGAAGCTATGGGTGGCTTTGCCAATGATGTGGAAGTAGCTCTTTTGTCAGGTAACAGAGTAAGAGTGGTAGACAACGGTCGTGGTATCCCGGTAGACATGCACAAGCAAACTAAAGTTTCTGCTCTCGAAACTATTATGACCACTCTCCATGCTGGAGGAAAGTTTGGCGGGGAGGGCTACAAAGTTTCCGGAGGTCTGCACGGAGTGGGAGCATCGGTGGTGAACGCTCTCTCTACTTACGCAAAGGTAGAGGTTCACAAAGATGGAGGAGTCTATGTGCAGGAGTATACCGAGGGTAAACGCAAAGCTGTAGTCAAAAAAATTGGTAACACAAAAAATCAAGGGACAATTGTAACTTTTGAACCAGATTCAAGAATCTTTCCCGAGATAAGTTTTGATTTCAAAAAAGTGGTGGACCACTTACGTCAGCAAGCCTATTTAGTAAAAGGATTGAGAATTTCTGTACTTGACCTTCGCGAAACAGGAAAGGTCAATGCAGAGGAAGTATTCTATATTCGTGAGCTCGGACTCGAGGCCCCATCAATGTCGTTTTATTTTGAGGGGGGACTTATGTCTCTAGTTAAGTTTGAAAATCAAACACAGAAACCGATACATAAAAACATTTTTTACGTTGAAAAAGCCGCCAACGGTAATGACTACGAAACAGTTGAAGTAGCTCTACAGTATGTGGACGACATTACCTCTCGCATTTTACCGTTTGCAAACAATATCTATAACACGGAAGGAGGTACGCATGTTACGGGATTCAAAACTGCACTGACAAGAACTTTGAACACTTACGCTCGTAAAAATAATTTAGTAAAGGAGAGTGAGGATAACTTTACTGGGGATGATGTTCTTGAAGGTTTGACTGCGGTTATATCTATAAAGCTTAAAGAGATTCAGTTTGAGGGACAGACCAAGGGAAAACTGGGGAGTGTTGAAGCGCAGACTATGGTCACTACTGTCTTTGGTGAGGCCTTCTCAATGTTTTTGGAGGAGAATCCAGATGATGCTCGAGCCATCATAGGCAAGGTAGTTCTTGCTCTTAAGGCTAGAAAAGCTGCTAAGGCTGCAAAGGACTCTGTCCTTCGTAAGGGCGCACTAGAGGGCATGACCCTTCCAGGGAAGCTTGCAGACTGTCAGAGTAAGTCGGCAGAGGAATCTGAGATATTTATCGTGGAGGGAGATTCCGCCGGTGGCACGGCCAAAATGGGACGAGATAGGCGCACTCAAGCCATCCTTCCTCTACGAGGCAAAATACTAAATATTGAACGTGCTCGACTAGACAGAATGCTTGGGAGCGAGCAAATTAAAAATTTGGTCGTAGCTTTGGGCACGGCTATTGGAGATACCTTTGATCTCTCTAAGCTCAGGTACCACAAAATTATTTTAGCCACAGATGCGGATGTTGACGGAGCTCACATTCGCACACTTCTTCTCACTCTTCTTTATCGACATTTCCGCCCAGTGATTGATGGGGGATTTGTTTACATTGCTCAACCGCCTCTTTATAAAATTAGGAAGGGAAAAGAAGTCTTTTATGCCTACACAGATGCAGAAAAAAACAAAATTACGGGGGGTGACATAAATGTTGAGGACACTATCGAAGAGAATGCTGAGGCTGAAGAAGAAGAAACAGCGCTACCCGCCTTCGCCAAGGCTACGGCGGGCAAAGCAAAGGTCTCTATACAAAGATATAAGGGGTTGGGAGAAATGAACTCTGAAGAACTTTGGGAGACAACCATGGATCCAAAAGTGCGTATTTTGAAGCAAGTCAATGTAGAAGATGGACGCGAAGCCGACAAAATCTTTGACATCTTAATGGGCACCGACGTCCCATCCCGCAAAAGTTTTATTCAAAGCAATGCTAAAAAGGCTACGCTAGATGTCTAATGTTGATCCGGTAACTCTAAAAAAAGATATTCAGGAGCATTACGATCTTGTAACCCCATACTACAATTCGCTCTGGGGGAAACACATTCATCATGGCTATTGGATTTCTGGCAAGGAAACAAAAGAGGTTGCCCAGGTGAACTTAGTAAAGAAACTCATAGAAGTTGGGGAAATAAAACCAAATAGAGATGTACTAGATGTCGGATGTGGAGTTGGGGCAAGTAGTATTTACTTAGCCGAACATCTTGGAGAAAGGGTCACTGGTATTATAATCTCTCCAATACAGGTTGATATTGCTAAAAAATTTGCCGCGGATTCAAATGTTAAGGTTAAATTTTTGGTTATGGATGCGGAAAAGATGATGTTTTCTGAGAAATTTGATTATGTTTGGTCAATTGAGGCGATTTCGCACTTCCCAAACAAAGATAAATTTTTCAAAGATGCTATTTTGTTTCTTAATCCTGGAGGGAGGATTGCTTTAGTAGATTGGTTCAAAAAGGAGGGACTAAGTTCTCAAGAGGATAAGCGATACATAGATCCAATTAGGAAAGGAATGCTTGTACCTGATATTTCGACTATGCAACGTTATGAAGAGATTTTAATAAAAAATGGATGCAAAGTAATTACTAGAGGAGATATTAGCGTGGAAACCGCAAAAACTTGGGACATTAGCTTAGATATAATAAAAAATCCTAAATTTTGGGATCTGGCTATCAAGCATGGTAGGCAGTTTGTAGATTTTTTGAAATCTTTCCAAGCAATGAGAGCTGGGTTTTCTTCGAAATCTTTTATTTACGGCTATATTATTGCTGAAAAGGCTACCCTCGACGTTTAATTTCTTCTTTTACTTTCGATACAAAATCATCGACTGACATAGTTCCTAACTTCTCCTCTCTGCCTTCGACGGTTACAACATTGTCAGAAACTTCTTTGTCACCAATGACGAGCATATAGAAAACTTTTTCGGTTTTAGCATTTCTTATCTTTTTGCCCAAAGATTCGTTCGATTCATCCAATTCTGACCTGATTCCTTCTTCCATCAATTGCTGATGAACTTTTTTAGCATATTCAAAATGTCCTTCGCCGATTGGCAAAACTTTTACCTGTACTGGTGCAAGCCAGAGAGGGAAGGCTCCCATGTATTTTTCAATCAGGAAGGCTACGATGCGTTCCATTGCCCCAATAGATGAACGGTGAACTACAAAGGCTCTATGTGGTTTACCATCTTCGCCTATGTAATCGAGTTCAAAACGAGTTGGGGAGGAGAGATCATACTGGACAGTGAAGGCTGTATCTTCCTTACCATTAGCATTCTTCATGTTCACATCTATCTTTGGCCCATAGAAGGCAGCGTCGTCCTTGGCTTTTTCATAAATTATTTTTCGACTATCCATAAGATCTTCCATAAGCCTCTCTGCCTTGTCCCATCCAGAATCATCCTTATAATATTTTTCAGTATTATCTCTATCTCCAAGAGAAAGTGCGTATTTATAATCTGTACCATACTTAAGCCCAAACACACCACAGACGAATTCTATAAGATCAAGGGCTTTTCCAATTTCATCCACGGCTTGTTCCTCATCTCGACAAATAATATGTGCATCGGAAAGACAAAAGGCTCTAACTCGAAGGAGTCCCATAAGCTCTCCCGATTGCTCATAACGATAAAGCTGTGCGAGTTCAGCAATACGCATAGGAAGATCTCGATATGAGCGGGGTTTAGTTAGATAGAGTTCAAAATGATGTGGGCAAGTCATGGGGCGGAGCATGAATTCTTCGTCATCAATAACAATTGGTGCGTACATAGAATCTTTGTAATGAGGATAGTGCCCAGACTTTTTGTACAAATCGAGCTTGGCAATGTCTGGAGTACGGACGTGGAGATATCCGCGCTTAATCTCTTCATCAATTATGAACCTCTCAAGCTCTCGCCTAATAGCTGCACCTTTAGGGAGCCAAAGGGGGAGACCCTTACCGACCACGTCAGAAAAAGTGAAGAGCTCCAGCTCCTTACCAATTTTTTTATGATCCCCGCCTGAATGATCTTTAGATCGGGCAGGTCGTTCTTCAGGATTAGACATGGCTCAATGGTAACAAAAAATGAAGACGAGTTGAAGCTTTTCCTTTTTCGTTGAAATTGTGATTTACTTGTGGCGTGGGACGATCGACGCTTTGTCAGAAGACGGTCCATGAGATGTCTCACCCTATGGCCGGAACGTTACACCACTTGCAATAAGTGCGTCAGTAATACTGTTTCGGTCACTTGTAAATATCTGTGCGAATGAGACGTCAGATGGTGCGTCACAAAGACGAATTGCGTCTTGTCTCGTTTGCACAAGTGTTCTTTAGGGAGACGGAAGGACACTTGTCGTTTAGTGACGGTCCACATCGTGTCTCCCTTGTTCTTGGGTGTGACGAATACTGCAATGTCAGTGACGATCGTAGAGGTGTCTCCCCCCGTCAGCTCACGCTGACGGGGTTCTTCATATAATTTTTCTTGTAACTAATATTGACAAAGGTCAATTTGTCTATTAGTATCACAAATGGAAGCACATTGATTTTCCTATGTTCTCCGGATTCTCAGGTGAACGAAATCACTCCGAATGGAGGCAGACAGTGCGCACTATAGGCATCAGACACCGGGTCAAGAAGACCCAGGATGGGGAAGCCCATCCGACCCAGCTCTGTATCATCGGTGAGAGCGGGGTTACCAAGACCTATGACCTCGACACCGAGGATCACGAGCTCGATTTCCTTCTCGGCAGGTTCCCCATTTCCTGGAAGATTCTTCCGGAAGGGGAGAAGCCGAGCGAGAATGTTCTTCCACACCACCAGCTGGTGTGGGGCAAGAGTTTCAAAGTCCCGTCGGTATACGACGGCCTCATTTCCGGCGACAGGGTCGCAATGACTCTGGGCGGAAGCGGAGACTACTTTGCATTCGCTCTCTCGCTTCACGGTGAGAAGATCGGTGCGGAAGTTCTGCGTATTCCGCCCGCGGTTCTCAAGGATCGACGTGGTGAAGCAGATAAGAGCGGCGATGCCTCTCTTCTCGCCAACCTCCTTCAGAATGAGCCGGGGATTTTTCTCTCGACCACACCGAAGGATCGTGATCTCATTAGGCTCCAGCGAGCCTACCGCGATCTCGAGACCATCCGCAAGGATCGAGTGGCCTGCGAGCAGAGGATTCACAGCCGAGCAATCGGCCAGATCTTCTGCGCGGAGGATCTCTACTCCGCGGGAACGTTGGAAGTGGAGATCAAGAAGCTCCAAGCGAGTGATGCGACTTTGGCCCTCCTCAAGAAAGAGGAGACTCGGGTGGCGAAGCTCGTGGAAGTGACTCTCGAATCTTTCCCTGTTTGGACGGAAGTACTTTCCCAGGTCGATGGTTGCGGTGTCAAAATCGCCGCACGCATCATTGCCGGGATCGGCGACGTCCGTCGCTTCCGCAACAAGGCCAAGTTCAAGGCCTTCTCCGGTGTGCATCTCGTCCAGGTGGGTGAGAGCAAGGAATTTGGTCTCGCTCGTCGCAGGGCGGGAGTGCAGGCGAACTGGAGCGATCTGGTGCGCCAAGGCTTCTACCTCCTCGTTGATCAGTTCGTGAAGAACGAGGACAGCGAGTGGGGACAGAGATTCCGCGCTATCAAGGTGGAGTTTCTGAGGAGGCATCCGGAACCGATGGACGTTCCCGGTAAGAAGGGTAAGAGCTACAGCAAGGGGCACATTCACCGTATGGCCATCTGGCGGACGGCAACCAAGTTCGCCGAGTGGCTCTATCGGGAATGGTCTCGGTTGGAGAAGCAGGCTGAAGTCGAAGTCTGACGCTCTGTGGGGGTGACGACCGAACGCTTGTAGGGTTTTACGTTAGTACCCCTGTTGCTCCCACACTTTCTTTTGGTGGCTGGGACGAATGACGGTCTGTTCTCAAGCGAAACAAGCCATGTCCCAGCCACGCTTCACTAGAAAAAATCTGTGCGGATTAGACGCTCGGTGAGTTGTCAGTTGATGACGCCCTGGAAGATGTCTTACCCGCACAAGTAGTTCTTATGGGAGACGACATGTGCTGTGTTCTTGAGAAACTATGGACGACTCAACCAATACCTCCCTTGTTCTTTGGTGCGACGATCTTCCAAGTGTCGAAGGACGAACGGACGGTTGTCGTGCCCCATCACTCGCAAGGGTGGTGGTTTTTTTATAATGCTTTGACCTTTTCGGCTATAAAGCTGGTTTCGCCGTTGCGCTTGGAAACCTTGCCTTTGATAGCAATACAATTTTCGGGAATAATAAATTGTTTGAATTCCTCATACACTCTGGGGAAGATGACGACATCAGTGCTTCCAGTTAAGTCTTCTAGTTTGAGGAAAACCATTCGCTCATTATTTTTTGTCGTGATCTCTCGAATATCTACAACTATCCCCCCAATGACAGTTAAATCATTTTCATGAAGGTCAGCCAGTTTCTTAATATTCATATCCTTTTCGGCAAACTTTGCACGGTGAGCATCTAGAGGGTGTCCAGAGATGTAAAGTCCCAACAACTCCTTCTCCCACAGTAGTTTGTCTTTTTGAGTGGCTACAGGCCCTGCATCGAGCCGAAGGGCTGGAACGCTAGAAGTATCTGACATGGAGCTAAATAAAGAATCTTGGTTACCGACCTTCGTCCCTGACTCTTTATGATACGAGAGAAGTTTCTCTATGTTGTTTAGCATTTGACCTCGCTCTCCAAAGTCGTCTAATGCTCCAGCCTTGATGAGGGATTCGAGTGACCTTTTGTTTAAGTTTCTATCTTTCACTCGCTCGAGGAAGTCGATCAGAGATTTATATTTGCCCTTAGCTTTTCTTTCTTCAATAATAGCTGTGGCGATATTCTGACCAAAGTTTTTTATAGTCACCAAACCAAAGCGAATTTTATATTTGTCACTTTTATTGAGTTTTGGTGGAACCGTAAATTGTGAGTATGAATCGTTAACCGATGGCGGAAGCACATCTATACCCATCCTTTTACACTCCGTTACCATAATGCCGATAGTTCCTACATCTCCAGACTCTGCCGACAAAACCGCAGACATATATATTTCGGGGAAGTTTGCTTTCAAATACGCTGTTATGTAAGCAATATGTCCGTAGCTTGCTGCGTGTGCTTTATTGAAGCCGTAGCCTTGGAATGGGACGAAGAGTTCCCAAAGCGCTTCAGCCTTCTCCTTAATCATGCCTCCACGCTTAATACAACCGTCCACAAACATAATGTGTTGCTTGCGCATCTCTTCCGGAATCTTTTTGCCGACAGCCTTACGGAATTTATCTACCTCGCCCCAAGTGTATCCAGCAACTTTAATAGCCGTCATCAAAAGATCATCTTGATAGACAAGTACTCCGTAAGTTGTATCGAGAAACTCCTTCATCTTTGGGTGCACAAAGGTCACCGGTTTTTTGCCATGCTTTCGAGCAATATATTCATAGATGTTATCCATCGGACCTGGGCGGTAGAGTGCCACCATAACGTTAATGTCGTGTATTGAAGTCGGTTTAAGTTCCATCAAAGCTCTTGTCATGCCGTCGCCATTAAGCTGGAAGGTACCCTCCGTCTCACCCCGTGTCAACATCTCAAAAGTTTTCTTATCATCGAGTGGGATATCCTCAATCTGTATCTCTTTCCCCTCAATTTTTTTAAGCCTTGCTAGAGCGTCTGCAATGATAGAAAGGTTTCTAATCCCGAGAAAATCAAATTTAAGCAGCCCCGCCTCTTCAATGGAGTACATGTCGTATTGAGTAATAATTTTCTTTTCTCCCTTGGTATCATATTGAAGTGCGGTGTAGTCAGTGAGTGGGGTAGGCGAAATAACTACTCCGGCGGCATGGACTGAAATGTGTCTAGCATTCCCCTCAATTTTTTCAGCCATATCAACTATCCTCTTTGCATCAGCGTCGGAGTCATAGAGTTTTTTGAAATCAGGATTCTCCTTTTTAGCTCGCTCGATTGTCATAGGGAAGCCCTGCGCCCCCATTGGGATGAGCTTGGCTATCTGGTCTCCCGTAGAGACAGGAAATCCCATTGCGCGTGTCACATCGCGTACTGCACCGCGAGCCATCATGGTGCCGAAGGTACCAATCTGGGCGACATGATCTCCACCATATTTTTGCCGGGCATACTCAATAACCTCATCCCGTCTATCGTCGGCAAAGTCCATGTCGATGTCGGGAGGAGAAGGCCTGTCAGGATTTAGAAATCTTTCAAAGGGTAATTTATACTCAAGCGGATTAATGTTTGTAATTCCAGAGAGATAAGTGACGAGAGATCCAGCCACGGAACCTCTGACGTTTGTCAGGACTCCATTTTTGTGTGCGAAATGTAAGAGGTCTGAAACGACAAGGAAGTATTTTGGGTATCCCTTATCTTTAATAACCTTAAGTTCGTATTCTATTCTATCTCTTACTTCTTTTGTTTCTTCAAGCTTCCGTCTTTTGAGCCCGTCTTCAACAATTTCTCTCAAGGCATCATCTGGAGTTTTTCCACCGGTAGCCTCTATTTCAGGGAAGACCCATTTTCCAAGATCCAATTTCAAATTACACATCCCTACGATTTTTTCTACGTTTGAGAGAGCCTCTGGAGTATTTTGGAATCTTTTTTCGGCTTCTTTGGGTGTAATGAAAGAGAAGTCTTCTTCTTCCTCACTAAATCCTCTGCCACTTCCACCAATACCTAAGTGAGATTGAATGGATCTGACAGTTTCAAGAGCTGGTCTGTCACTTGGATTTAGATAATAAACTTCAGGCAGAGCTACCACAGGCAAATTCAAATTCTTGGCTTGCTTTATTAACTCCAAATTTTTGTCTATGCCAATATAAAATCTATCTTTACCAAAAATACTTTGCCACCAATCTGGGTCACTCGGTATTGTGGGAGGAATTGCAATCAATCCTTCATTAAATTTTTCCAAAATCTCCTTGTCCATTCTTGGTTTGTAGTAGAAGCCGTCTAAGTATGACGCCGAGATAAGTTTCAAAAGATTTTTGTAACCCGTAATATTCTGGGCGAGAAGAACGAGTCTACCTCTCTCGCTATCTATCCGCGCTTCGCGGTCGTTGCGAGTTCGAGCTGCCATGTAGGCGTCAACTCCGATTATAGGTTTTATTCCTTGCTGTTGACACTCCTTATAAAATTCAATAGCTCCGTAAAGGTTGCCGGAATCGGTCAGGGCTAGGGCTTCCATGCCATGTTTTTTGGCTTGTTTGACTAGGTCGGGGATCTTAGGCAAAGCTTCAAGAAGAGAGTAGTGACTGTGGATATGGAGGTGGACGAACTTGCTCATGGGCATAGTATAATACGAGCTATGGGGCAGAGCTAATGACACATATTGTTGGAATAGATGAAGCAGGAAGAGGACCACTGGCCGGGCCTGTGGCAGTCGGCGGAGTAAGAGTCACAGAGGTTTTTAATAAAAAGTTTTGGAAGGGTATTAAAGATT
>JBBUBA010000026.1:0-4112 GCA_038058485.1 Patescibacteria group bacterium
TGGATGGCCAAATACCAAAGATTTTGGTCAGAAAAGCTCCATGACCTTGAAAAACAGATAAAAGGACACTAAAAGACAAGTATTTATTTACGCTAGGCAGGTGGCGTAAGCCAAAATACCTGTTTGCCAAGGCATTGCCTTGGCAAAAATAAGGATATTTTGGGATTTGTGCGGGATAGGGGAATCGGACTCCTGCCTACAGTTTGGAAAACTGTCGTTCTACCACTAAACTAATCCCGCAGTGTCGGGGCGCCGAGAATTGAACTCGGGCCTCATGCTCCCAAAGCATGCATACTGCCTCTATACTACGCCCCGTAATTAATTGCGTTCGGGCTGCCGAGAATCGAACTCGGGTCTCACACTCCCGAAGCGCGTATACTACCGCTGTACTACAGCCCGTAAGCATTTACTCTAGCATTCTCCCCATATTTAGGCTAATATTTCTCCCATTGCGACCATGGTTTAGTGGTAGAACACGTCCTTGCCAAGGATGAGATGGGAGTTCGATTCTCCCTGGTCGCACTAATTATGAGCTATACTTATACCCATGTATAAATTAAAAATTGCTAGTGCTTTCTTGGGAGTCTTTATCATAATTGGACTTTTCTCTCAAGTTAGCGCTAACGAATCAGTTTCTTCACAACCAAAGACGGGGGATATTGCAGAGCTTCAGGCCAAGATAAGGATTTTGATGGAACAAATACAAATTCTTCAGGAAAAACTGCGTTCAATACAGGGCAACCCTTCATCTACGACTACCCCAATGATGTCAGGGCAGGGAATGATGAGGAAGGAGATTAGAAAAAATGTTTGTTTTGGTGCAAAAAATGATGACGATGTGAAGGAAGTTCAAGAGAGACTTCGAGAAAGTGGGCACTTCATTGGTGAGAGTACAGGAAACTTCGGACCCATGACGAGAGAAGCTGTTATGAAATTCCAGAAAGAGAGAGGGGTATCTCCTACAAACTGCGTTGGTCCAATTACTAGAGGGAAATTTGATGAAGAAATAAAAAGTGGAGGTAGAACAGTCAGTGGTGAAAGAATAAAGGATGTAAAAATTACACCTGAGGCAATTAGAATTTTCCCAATGGGCATATTCACTTCCGAGAAACTCGTTGCGCACGGATTTAGCGCTACCAGTACATTGTCGTGGAGCGTTACCAATGGAAATCTTCCCTCTGGTGTAGCTCTTGCTCAAACAACACCCGCAAACATAATTCTTATTCAAGGAACTCCAACTGCTATTGGTGAATACGAATTCACCCTCAATGTAACTGACGGAACAAGAAACACGAATAGGAGATACGTCATTCGTGTAAAGTC
The DNA here is from genome assembly GCA_038058485.1 of Patescibacteria group bacterium. GTDB lineage: Bacteria > Patescibacteriota > Minisyncoccia > Phycocordibacterales > Zambryskibacteraceae > JAIFWN01. The sequence continues at coordinate 1,324 of JBBUBA010000026.1, forward strand.
TAGAGATTCAGTAGCGACAACTTCTGCGACTGTTCAATAGTTTTTGACCCTCTCGTGAGGTAGGATGAGAGGGCGCCCCAATAGCTCAACGGATAGAGTATTCCGCTTCGGACGGAAGGATGTGGGTTCGATTCCTGCTTGGGGCACCCGCGAACCAGAACGAAGTTCGGTTCGGGGTAGCCCAGAACTGATTTATAATCTAGTTCTGGGCACCCTTAATGTTTTACGTCTATCTACTAAGAAGTAAGTCAAAGAAAGATCAGTTTTATGTTGGTTACACAATCAATCTGAAAAAGAGATTCGCGGAGCATAATGCGTTAAGATCTAAGGCGACAAAACCATATGCACCTTGGGAAATAATTTTTTATGAAGCATATAAATCCATGTCTGACGCCAAGAGAAGGAAATTGTATTTAAAAACAACTAAAGGCAAGAAAGCTCTAAAAATTATGCTCAAAAACAGTATGAATATTTAATGTAATGAGTACTAATTATAAATTTGAAATTCCAGAAGAGGTGAGGAATGTCTCGCGTGTTTTAAGTTCGGCAAAATTCGAAAATTATTTGGTTGGTGGGTGTGTAAGGGATTTGCTTCTTGGAAGAAAACCAAAAGATTGGGACATCACCACCATCGCTACTCCAGAAGAAATAACTCCACTTTTTGAACATACATTTTACGAAAATGATTACGGCACAGTGGGGATAGTGAACGAGACTCCAAGAGAGGAGAGCTTGAGAGTTATAGAAGTCACTCCGTATCGCACAGAGAGTGGTTATTCTGACTTCCGCCGACCCGATGAAGTGAAGTGGGCTAAAACTTTGGAAGAAGACCTGAAGCGCAGGGACTTTACAGTAAACGCCTTGGCCATAAAAATTAATGAAGAATTAGGAATTACGAATTATGAATTAATAGACTTAGTCGACGGAGAGGGAGATATTGAAAGAAAATTAATAAGAACTGTCGGAGCCCCTGTTGAGAGATTCTCCGAAGACGCTCTTCGCATGCTCAGGGCCTTACGGCTTGCTTCAGAGCTTGATTTCGCAATAGAATCAGAAACTTTAAACGCAATAGACAAACATAAATCTCTTTTAGAAAAAATTTCCAAAGAACGAATAAGGGATGAGTTTATAAAAATTGTAATGTCGCCTTGTCCCTCGGTAGCCCTCGGGATCGCTACGCGACTTGAAATGCTTGGATTTATTTCGCCTGAATTTGAAAAGGGTATAGGCATGGAACAAAACAAAGCTCATATTTACACTGTTTGGGAACACCTCATCCGCTCTCTCGACCACGCTGCAAGCAAAAACTATCCACTTTATGTGCGTTTGGCAGTGCTTCTCCATGACATAGCCAAGCCCCATACAAGAAAGGATATTAACGGCCAGTGGACCTTCTATGGCCACGACATTGTGGGAGCAAGAATAGCTAGAAACATCCTGACTGATTTGAGATTCCCTAAAGAAATCATAGAGAAAGTGCTTAAACTAGTACGCTGGCACATGTTTTTCTCTGAAACAGAAACTATTACTCTTAGCGCTGTGAGAAGAATTGTGCGTAATGTTGGCCCCGAACTTATCTGGGACCTGATGAATGTTCGTGGCTCTGACAGAACAGGCATGGGAAGACCGAAAGAAGTTACTTACAGACTTCGTAAATATCACTCCATGATAGAGGAGGTCATGAGAGATCCAATCTCCGTCAAACAGCTTAGTATCAATGGTAAAGACATAATGGAGCTCACTAAGAAGGGCCCAGGACCTCATGTGGGCAATATATTAGAAATTTTGCTTGCCGAAGTGCTTGATGATCCAAAAAATAACGATAAAAAACATCTTGAAGCTAGAACTTTGGCTCTAATCTCTCTCACTCCAGCTGAATTAAACAGAAAAGGTTCAGAGTCCCGATCAAAGAATGAATCCGAAGATGAAAAACAGATTGAGGAGATCAAAGATAAATATAAAGTGGATTAATCAATAACATCTTTGGCGTCTTGACTTGGGTGTATCACTTTTGATACACTTAATTTATGCCTACTACAAAGAAAAGACTCAACCTAACGCTCGATGAGCATGAAGATAAGATGCTTAGTGCCCTCTCAAGACGCGAGAGAAAACCTAAGTCTGCTGTGGCCCTAGCAATGCTTCGAGAGATGATAGAGGTGGAGGAAGATAAGATTTGGGTCAGTCTCGCTGAAAAACGAATAAAGACAAATCCTAAGTGGATCTCCCACAAAGTAGCTTGGAAAGGACTTTTGTAATCGAGTATGCCGAGAAGGTTGTTGAAAGAGACTTGCCCAAGTTGTCAAAGTCTTGGCAACTTCGCATAAAAACTTCTCTGGAAGAAAAATTGGCCAGACGTCCAGATGTCTATGCCAAACCTCTACATGGATTACTGACCAGATATTACAAGTTTCGAATTGGAGATCATAGGGCAATATTTAAGATACAAGGCAATAAAATCAAGATTACAATCCTAGAGCATCGCAGTCGAGTTTACCACATGGCGCTCAAGAGACTCGGACTAGAATGAGCAAACAAAAAAGCCCCTTACGGGGCTTTTTTGTTTTATTTTATTTATCTAACTGCGTCTTTCAAAGCCTTCGCAGGACGGAACTTTGGCACGCGCATAGCTGGAACAGAGATCGACTCGCCGGTGCGAGGATTTCTGGCCTGCCTTGCTGCGCGAGTTTTGGTGGAGAAAATGCCGAGACCAGCAATCGAGACTTCGTCACCTTTCTTCAAAGTGCTGACGATAGAATCGATGACAGTGTCGACAACTTCCTCGGCCT
>JBBUBA010000027.1:0-6709 GCA_038058485.1 Patescibacteria group bacterium
GTTCCACTTTTTTCTTTACGCGAAAGGGAGAGGGCATACTTTTGCGTTTGTGTTTTCTCAAATATTGGAGCTCCTAGTCTGCGAGCAAGTTTGAATTTTGGTCCCATTCTCATAAATTTATGCGCGTCGAGGTTTAGGAGGCTTAGGTCCGTTATGTGGAACTGGGGTCATATCGGTAATTGAAAGGAGATTGATCCCCTTAGAAATAAAACCCCGGACCGCTGATTCGCGTCCGGAGCCTACACCCTTCACACTAACGCTCACCTCCTTAATGCCAAATTGAGTGGCCTTGTCACCGATTACTTCACCAATCTTGGCTGCAGCAAACGGTGTTCCCTTCTTAGCCCCCTTAAAGCCGAGAGCTCCAGAAGTTGACCATGCTAGAACATTCCCCTTCTGGTCTGCCAAAACCACCTTAGTGTTGTTATAGGTGGATTCTACATTGAGCACCCCAATTTCAAAGTGCTTTTTTGTAGTAGATTTAGCTACAGGAGCAACTTCAGCAACTTTTTTTGCCTCTGGAGCAACCTCTGTCTCTGTTATTCTTTTTTTACCCATTTTTATTAAATTTCAACTATGTTTTTTCAACAACCCGACGTCCGGTTCCCATGGTCTTTCTCACGTTACCCCGGCGAGTACGTGAATTAGTTTTTGTTCGCTGTCCTCGAACTGGGAGTCCACGCTGATGACGTACCCCTCTATAGGCCTTTATGTCCTTCAATCTCTTGATATTGCCTGCGACCTCTCGCTTTAGGTCTCCCTCAAGAGTAAATTTCTCGATGATACCTCTTATACGATTTTCCTCTTCTATAGTGATATCCTTTGGTTTTTTCGATGAGAGAACCTCTGCTTCCTTCAAGATAAAGGTGGCCCTAGAACGTCCAATTCCAAAGAGCGCACTAAGGCCGATATCAATACGCTTATCCTCGGGGATGGTAATACCAAGTAATCTCATTTATCCTTGTCTCTGTTTATGTCTTGCGTTTGCTTTACAAATTACGTAAACGTACCCTTTGCGTCTGACAATTTGGCACTTACCACATATTTTCTTGACAGACGCCTTAACTTTCATAAGAACAAATATTGTAACCGAACCATCTTTTCTTGTCAACTTGCCTAGTAGAGGGCAGTCTAGAGACGCTTAATAATGCGAGCTTTGCCTCCATATGGCTCCAATTCTAGCACCACTCTGTCCCCCACCAAAACTCTAATTCGATGAAGTCTCATTTTGCCTGATAAATAGGCTAGAAGGTCTCCTTCGCTTCCCTCAGTCGGTGTGTCAAGCTTAACCCTAAACATAATATTTGGAAGAGCCTCTGTAACAATGCCCATCCGCTCAAGCTCCTGGTTTTGTGTCATTTTAACGAACCTCTATCTTAATCTTTGATGCGTCATTTGGGAAGCTCGATTTCCAAAAAGGCCTGACAACTACCGATGCCTCCTTAATCGAGGAGTACTTATTCAACACATTATTAATTTCAGATTTATTTGTACCCGCGAGATCAGCTGATAAAGCTAATTCATTTGTTACAGCAAGAAGTTGAGCCGAACCACTTAAGCTTATCTTAACTGCAGACATGCTTACAAGATTTCCTCCGGCTTCAGCGAAGAGAGCCTTGAGATTTGATAAATCAGGGATATCAAATTGATTTCCCATATCACTGGATTTAAGTTTTTGACTAGCCAAATACAAAGCCATGTCGGCTCTTTTGATAATTACAGCATTTAAGTCGCCCTTGAGAGTAATTTTGGCGGTAGATTCGCTCCCACTTGCAATAGGTTGGAGTTCGTAATTAATTTGTATGAGGTCAGGGAAAAGCACAAAGTCAGCCGGTGCCTGTGTTTGGGCCTGACTTAGGAGATCGCTCTTAATACCACTTTCAAGTATTGTTCTCGCCTTTGCCAAATCCTCTTTACTTACTTTTTTTCTTACTCCTACAAATCCACCTTCCATCGTCGTTTTAGACCTAGCAAAAACAGCTTCAAATTTAGGACCTCCCTTAAGGCCGGGTAATGTAAAGTCTGTGAGTCCAATGTTATGAGTCGCTCCTGCCTCGTCAGCCACAGCCGTGACTTCCAAACTTCCTTTTGCAGGGACGGTCACATTTTCAGTAATTCTAAAAATTTTCTTTTCCGGAGTTTCTAGACGAGTTGATTTGACCAGTTGTTGGGCCACTCCCTGTTCGTTATATATTACGACTTGGCCCATGGCCTTCGTAGATACAGTCTCCTCACCTGTAGCCCCCACCTCAGTACTTTTCTCACCTGTTAATTTAATAAGACTAAAGGCTAGCTCTCCTACCTTAGCCGTTTTTTGCAGTACATAAACATCCTTGCTAAAAGTAAGCTCTGCCTCCTTTTGCGTATAAGAGAAGACTGCTCCACCTCGTAGAGATACTGTTGCAAGAGCGATAATTGCGATTAGTATAAGGGCTCCAATCCACCTCTTCTTTCTGTCAGGGGTCTTTCCTGAGGTAAACGAATTTATTGATGTGGGCGGTGACGTTATGGATGCTAGTGATTCAACTTGGAGAACTTCTCTGATTGGCTCACTCTTTCTAACAGAGAGAGGAATATCTCGTATTGATCTTTTACTTGATGGGACAATGTCTTCTATTTTTTTTGGCATTTGCATAGATTTTATATCAATTTAATAGATTTGAGAAGGATGCAAGCATTAACATTCTCTCATCATTCATGATTTGCTCGGTCCCCCTAGCAAGTTCTTTTGTGAAGGAGTTTGTTTCCCCCATCATAATAATATGTTTTCCTTTAAAAACATTCTCTAGAAATGTCTCCATTATTTTTCCAGATCCAGGTGGTGTTAGCAAAAAGATGGAGTAGGGCACATCTGCACTTTTCTTTATCTTTTCTTCAGTATCCTTCCAAAGTGACCGCCAAAGATCTTCATTGCCGGTCAGAACTTCATCAATAATTTGAATTGTTGGCTGATCAAGAGCCTCATGAGCAAAGAGGGAGAGATAAGAATGAGCAATTTCCTCTTTGACCTTGAGCTTTTCCGCTACAGCTCGGACTATTGTTCCCGGGCCAAAGGCTAGAGACGCCTTTATAGCTGAGCTACCGTGGTGGAGGAAAAGAATGTCCGTTGCCTCAGCTGTCACATCAACCAAAAGGGCGGAGTGGATGCTTCGGTAGGAGTGTGAGAGGATTTTATAAAAAACGTACATAAAGCTATGTAATGCTACTCCTCTTTTTAACCCAACAGTTTTTATAAGTTCATTCTCAATTTTTTCTATAAAATCTTTGGTCGTGGCGCTCAAGATGAGACTCAGTTCTACCTCATTTACTCTTCCACTGATTGGTTCAGACGACGAGTAACCGTTGAGGTAAAGTCTCAAAATAGATGATTCGAATATTTGGCTCTCTTCTTTAAAAGATTCGTTTAGTTTGGAGTTAAACGTCTTCTTCTCCTCCACTAAAATCAAATTAAGCATTTCCTTATCGAAAACAAAACTATCTTTTTTTGAAATTTTAGTTGTTCTCAAGTAAGAATCAATCCACGGGGAGGAAAAAGTTACTATAGCTTTATCTATTCCTTCCTTGAGGTCTTCATCCTTTACTAAAGCAAGTTCAGAAATAATCTGCGCGAGAGTATTACGGAGAGAGACTAACATGGCTCCCTCCATGTTAGATGATGTTCTAGTCTTAACCCATGAGTAGGGGGTCTGAGTTCTCGCCAATATTCTGGGCACATCTTGAGATTTACTTGAGACTAAAGCTGCCCCGGTTGAGCCAGAGTTTATATCAATAATTAAGGTTGCATTCCCTCTCTTTTTTCCAAACCAATTAGACATCACTCTATTGTAGCGTAGCTTTTATCCTTCGCACACCGGTTGAAATAGCTTCTTCTTTAGTAATTTTGAATACTCCCAACTCACTAATGTTCTTGACATGAGGCCCACCACAAAATTCTTTCGAATAATCACCAATTTTGTAGACCGAAACTTGGTCAGGATACTTTTGATCAAAAAAGTGTAGGGCTCCTGATTTTATAGCTTCTTCTTTATTCATAACGACATTCTCTACTGGTATTGCTTCGGCTATTTTGCTATTCACTATTTCCTCTACTTTCTCCTTTTCTTCATCAGTCATTTTACGAGGAAAGGCAAAATCAAAACGAAGCCTTTCTGGAGTGATGTTGCTCCCTTTCTGTTCAACTTCCTTTCCCAACACATCTCTTAGAGCCTGATGTAGTAAGTGTGTAGCGGTGTGGTACCTAACCTCAATCTCACTATGCCCCGCCAAACCTCCCTTAAATTTTTGTTCTGAACCAGCTCGCGAAAGTTCTTGATGCTTCTTAAACTTTTTGTCAAAATCTTTTTTATCTAATTGTATTCCCTTCTGTTCTGCCAATTTCTTGACTTCGTCAAACGGTAATCCAAAGGAAGTTACAAGAACAAATGGATCTCTGCCTTTTTCATATTCTTTAAGTCCTTGAGCCAAAGTTTCTGAAAATTTTTCTGCTTCCTCAGTAATTACTCTGGTGATTTTTTCGTCCGAAAGTCCGTAAATACTCCTCACGACATCGATTACATCAGTCACTGATTTGATTTGCATACAAGCACGCCTAATTAATCTTCTTAAGACATATCCGCGTTCAGTATTGGAAGGAGTCACCCCGTCAGAAACCATAAACACTGACGTTCGAATGTGGTCTGCAACCACTCTGGACTTTGCTATGCCCACAATAGGCACAAATAAATCTGTATCAAAAACAGTTGGAACTTTCTGCACAACCATTGCAAGTCTTTCCAAACCCATACCTGTATCGATACCTTTCATTTCCAACGGTTTAAGAGTTCTATCTTTGTTTTGATAGAACTCGTTGAAAACGATGTTCCAGATCTCTAACCCATTTACATATATCTCCGTGGTTGGTCCACAAGGCCCTTCTTCTCCAGTGGGCCCCCAGAAATTATCTTTTCTTCCAAACTTTTTAATAACGATGTTTGAATCTATAGATTTCCAAATTTTTTCCGACTCTGTATCCTCAGGAACCCCCTCCTCTCCTTCAAATACAGTAACGTAATCAATTTTAAGCCCCATTTCCTTAGTTATAAACTCGTGTGCGTATTCAATTGCCTCCTCCTTCCAGTAACCGCCGAAGGAGAAGTTGCCCAACATTTCAAAAAAAGTGAGATGGCTTTCATCCCCTACCTCATCAATATCAGAAGTCCGCACACACTTTTGTACCGAAACCACATTTTGTCCGTATGGCGATGGTTTACCCAAGTAGTATGGCTTAAACTGTTGCATGCCAGCAGTAGTAAACAAGACCGAAGGATCATCTGTCACAAGAGATGAAGAAGGTACGACTGTGTGCCCCTTCTCTTCAAAAAAATCTAAGAATTTTTGTCGTATAGTTGCGGAGTCCATATTAAAGAGTGAATTGACCATTTTTGTAAATCACTTTTGCTTTTCCATTTGGTAGATAGGCTGTAACAGTTCTTGGTGAGGTGGAAATTATATCAGTATGAACAGATGAATCGTTATAGCCCAATCTCTCCCATTCCTTCTTTGACACCTTACTCGGATTTCCTTTGTAGCAAGATTTATAGGCCATTCCTAAGGCTAAATGGGTATTGCCATTAGTCCCGCCAATATTTTCGTCATATAGGGTCTCGGCCATGAACCTTGTAATCCGTGAAAATCTCCTGTCTGTGAGAGAGTATTCACCAATTTTATTTGCATCTTTAGTAGCTATCATCGCCTTAAGGACTTTCTCATTTTTTCGAGCCTTGCTCTTTACAACTACCCCATCCTTAAACCAAAGCTGAATACCTTCAATTAGACTCCCGTATCTATACAATGGCTGATTAAATCGTATCCACCCGTTTGTTCCACGCCAGTCTGGCGATGTAAAAATCTCAAAACTTGGGATATTGGCTCCCCCTCCACCTTCCCATTTTCTTTTTTCCCCAATTCTCACCCACAAATCTGCATCTGGACCCTCTGTATGGAGTTTACTAATTTTCAAACGATTCAATTTATCAAGGTATTTTTGTATAGAAGCAAAAATTTTCTTCCACTCTTTGATTGGCTGCTTTTTATCAAGAAAGCAAGCTTTTATAATCTGACTCCAATACTCTCTCTCGCTCATTTTTGCTTCCTTTGCCATCATGGGCGTTCCATAGAGTCCAATCGTCCAAGTAAACTTTCCTTCATGTTCCTTTTTGTTGCGCCAGTCCATTACAGGTTTCCACGCCTCTCCCCTCAGCATCATTTTTTTTGGATCAACACCTCTCATTGAATTTTTATCTGTTTCAGCAACAATGAAAATTGAATGGTCTATATCCTCAATCTGTCCTCGCATCAATTTTTCAGGGAAGTGGGTCAATTGTTCTTTTGAAGCCAAAAGATAGAAATCTTTACTTTTAAAGTGCTTATCATCACTAGGGGCAAATCGTCCAATAACATGACCCCCTGATTTCCAGATAGACTTTAGAATTTCAGCATAAAGCGACTTTGAAATTTCAGGTGCATTTACCAAAACAACATCTCCTTTCTTTATCCCTTTTCCACTACCCAATGCAAAATTTACTAAGACCTTGGCATAGTTTTCCAAGGTTTTTTTTGATGGAGCGTATGTCCTACTCATTGGAGCAATATACCACCCAGAACTAGATTTTGGAAATCAGTTCTGGGTAGCCCCGAACTGAACTACGTTCTAGTTCGCGGGCAGTTAAAT
>JBBUBA010000028.1:0-2077 GCA_038058485.1 Patescibacteria group bacterium
ATTCTTGGAGAAGCTAAATTGCTCAGGGGTTGCGATTCAACCTAGAATGTAGGTGACTTTAAAATCACCTATTCCATGCAATACTTTATCGGGTATTTCACTAGAATAATCATCATGTAGGCGTCTTAAATGTTCCATCGTCATATGTAGTTTTTAAATGTCGGGGTAATATTCTTTGAACCAAGCCTCTAATTCTGCTTCTTTCGCAGTGTTTCCAGACATAAGAGCCCTTTTGAATTTGCCCAATTTTACATGATATTCAGTATCATCGGCATAGACATCGATTTGTTGTTGGGCAACTTTATCTTCCGAATATTCTGAGCGGAGATCGGCAATTCTTTTGTCTCTAGCTTCTTTTCCGCCAGGATAAGTCATGTGGGGTCTATTTAAATCCCCGTGGTGAGTAGGTTTTAAACCTGCCATGCAAAGCGGCTCAGTACCAGGAATTGTCCCCTCAGGTCTATGAGCTGCAACGATTAAACTTGCCTGGTCCATTAATTCGGCAGGGATGATTGAAGTTACAGCTTTTGTATACCCTTCAAGAAATGCTTTAGGCATTGCTGCGTCTACTGCACTAATTGGAGCTTGCGTCTGTTCCTTCATATTATTCGTACTGATTCAAAAGGTTTTCAAGTATAGGGTGTATTTTTTGGTCTACCATCAATCTGCCGTTATCAGTTACTTTGAGAACACCTGTTTCTTTAGCAATTTGTAACATTCGGGAAACTTCCTCATCATTTAATGGCTTGCCTTCATCATCAACACCAGCTACAGCTTTATAAGCAGCTTCGTCAAAAGTTGCTGGCTCAGGGGCAAAAGGGGCTAAGTATAAGATTCCATTCAATACCCTCGACAAACCTGCTTCTCCGAATATTTTCTTATCCTTTTCAGTCAAGAGCGATCCTGCAATACCCTCAAACTGTTCGCGGGTTGTGTCCGATTTCAGTAGCTGACCTAGATTAGGTAAAGGTTGTTCAGATTTTTCCATATTTATTCTCCTTCGCCATCTTTTTTACCAGTAACTCTTTCTCTAAACTGTGCTCCTTTAGCAAAGTGGTTTCCCATAATATCCCGCATAGTAGCCTCTTGTGGTAAGTTTTGAAGGTAATCAATCTCACTTTGGAGATGAGCTTGTAACCCTGCTACTGCCTCTTCTCCCAGATGGAAACGTTGAGCTAACTCAGGTAGAGCATCCATTTTGAATTGAACATGGGCTATTAGATCTCTGACGGGCATGGTTAAGTCTCGATGTTCTGGTGGCTGTTCTTTTCCCATAAGTAGCTCGTATTATATCAATACTTAGCCTAGAGTACAACAAAAAGATGACAGAAAGTAACACAAAGTTTATTGCGAACCATTTCCCTCTTTACTAGACTGTAGCTATTAGGAAGTAAAGGCCTAACGAAACAATCGGGGCTGTGATTTCTGAAGATACGCCAGAGATGCGTGTGTTTAGAAGTTGCAGCCTCTTTTTTGTTAGCAAAGAAACATTATGGAAAATCAGGACCCAAAACAACCAAAAACACCTATGACAGACAAGAAGCCCATGACACCGGCTCCAGAAGCAAGTGCCGCCAATCAACCCAATGAGGCGCAAATGTGGGATAAGGTCGATTCATTGTTCACCGTAGCCCGCAATGCTTTCTTCCAGGGCAACTCAACTTTCCTGGAAGTTCTCGACAGTTTGATCGCCACCCTACAAGACATGAAGGAAAACGAAGTCCGTCCTCTTGGAGGTTTAACTCAAAAAAACAAAATGAAGTTAGAAGATCAGGAGCAGCCGGAAAAAGAAGAAGAACCGGCTAATCCGAATTTATAAAACTATGACAGACAATATTGACCAAAAACTTGATAAAGGCCGAGCAGTTTGGGAAATGACTCAAACCGAGGGCTGGCACATTATCAAAAGCCTTATTGATCAAGAGCTTGAGATTGAAAGCAAGGATTTATTGGACTGTCCGATAGAAGAAGACCTTGAGCATAAACAAATGATCAAGGCGTACAGGAAAGTTTTGAGCATGGTTGTCAAGTACCCCTTTTAATACACAATCCTTCTACTTGATATAAAATGGTTAAG
>JBBUBA010000029.1:0-2311 GCA_038058485.1 Patescibacteria group bacterium
CCTCAGGAAAGCGAGTTAAAAGGGCCCCGGACGAATCCGCCAGAAATTCCCTCCTTCTTGATATTGCCAGTTGTATAAGAGTCGCAGCAATAGGGGCAAGAATGGCGAGCACGATACCAGCAATAATCACAACTCCTTGCGCTTGGTTATTTCTACCTCTCCCTCCGAACAATCTGGAACGGAGAAAAAAATCTGAGAGAAGAGCAACAAAACCTGCAAGCACTACGGCTACGGTTGAGATTAGGATATCTCTATTACCAATATGAGAGAGTTCATGAGCCACCACCCCCTCAAGTTCATTTTTATTTAGAATTCTCAAAAGCCCAGTGGTGACACATATGACAGCATGGTCCTTATCTCTCCCCGTGGCAAAAGCGTTGGGAGAGGCATCTTCAACGACATAAAGCCTTGGCATAGGAAGTCCTGCTGTAATTGAGAGATTTTCTAGAGCATTCCAAAGATCCAGATTGTCTTCACGAGTTGCTAATTTTGCTTTGTGTAGAGAGAGAACAATTTTATCTGAATACCAATAAGACACAACGTTCATGAGAATGGAAAAGATAACCGCAAAGAAAAGAATGCCAGGACTCTGGTATATATAACTAAACAACCAGCCAATACCTATAACAACAATGAGAAAAGATGACATCAACAGCCATGTCTTACGGATATTTCTATCCGCTTGTGTGTAGAGATTTGGAGTCATTATTACCTGTAGTGAGCTAGTCGAACTAAAACTTAACTTCGACAGGGTTGCGGGCCTGACTCTCATCTTCCTCGAGTTCGAAGAACTCCATTTGTTCAAACTTCCCAATTCCCTTTATGAGGTTGCCTGGGAAAGATTCGAGACCGGTATTTAAATCTCTAACATTTGTATTGTAGAAACGTCTAGCCGCTTGAATTTTATTCTCCGTGTCGGCAAGTTCATTTTGTAGAGAAAGAAAATTCTGGTTTGCCTTAAGTTCTGGGTAGGCTTCGGCAATAGCAAAAATAGATTTAAGTGTTCCAGAAAGAACATTTTCTTTATTGGCCTTATCTGTAGCTCCTCCCGCCGAGATAGCGGCAGCTCGAGCTTTGGTTACATTTTCGAAAGCTTCGGTCTCATGGATTGCATATCCCTTAACTGCATTTACAAGATTAGGAATTAGGTCGTATCGACGCTTGAGTTGGACATCTATATCTGCCCAAGCTTCTTTAGCTCTATTGCGTAGACGCACAAAACCGTTGTAGGTAAACACGATCCAAATCACAACTAGCGCAAGAATTATCAATATATAAGTCATAGTCTGTGCATTATACAACTTTTTTGGCTAATTTGCCTTTAGTAATCTGCCCCCGGTTGTTCCTTCTCTTCCTTTTTTGGTTCATCAGCAATAGCCACTTCGGTAGTGAGAAGTACTGCAACGGCACTGGCGGCATTCTCAAGGGCACTTCTTTCAACCTTTACGGGATCAATTATCCCCGCCACAAACATATCACTTACAAACACATCATTTAATGCATCATAACCAGAGTTAGCTCCGCCCTTCGCCACATCAGCAAGAATTACTCCTGCGTCCTTTCCAGCATTTATGGCTATTTGCCTCATTGGTTCCTTAAGAGCCTCTACGATCGAGAGATACCCCGCTGCATACTCTGTCGAGCGAACATTCTCTGCCACAGTCTTAGCTTCAGGAGAATTTTTATACATTGTTTCGAGCTTGCGAGAAACCTTAAGCAGAGCTGATCCCCCTCCAGCTACAATTCCTTCAGCGATAGCCGCCTTGGTGGCGTTAACAGCATCTTCAATTTTCAATTTCAAATATTTCATCTCTGTCTCCGTTGCCGCACCAACCCGAATAACCGCAACTCCACCCGAAAGTTTCCCGATTCTTTCATCAATCTTTTCTATTTCAAACTTAGATTCCAAATTTTTTCGTTGAGCTTTCAACTGGTTCACTCTATCCTCAACGACAGCTTTATTTCTTTTTCCACTAACAATGATTGTTTTATCTTTTGTTGAGACAACAGAAGCCTTGCCTAAAACGTTTAGTTCAGCTTTTTCAAAGGTGATACCAACATCGTCAGAAATAACTTTAGCCCCAATTATCAGAGCAATATCCTGAAGTATTTCTTTTTTCTTGTCGCCATACCCTGGAGCCTTAACCGCTAAAACATTAAACCCCCCTCTCAATTTATTTAGGACAAAGGTTGTCAGGGCCTCTCCATCTACATCATCAGCGATAATCATTAAATCCTTCTTCCCTGCCACTGCTAATTTTTCCAAGAACGGCAAAATTTCCTTAACCGTCGAGATTTTCTTGTCTGTGAG
>JBBUBA010000030.1:0-1933 GCA_038058485.1 Patescibacteria group bacterium
CTCTTTTTTGGGCTAAGACTTGGCCGGGGTCGGATGTAATAATTTGGTCCTCGGTGTAGCTTGCTATGATTTTGATCGCTACGTGCTTTAGTCCAGCAAAGAAGATCCCCTCTCCTACATCCGATTCGAGTAACAAGAATTTTTCCTCATCTGTGAGATTAAAAGTCTTTTGCAGGTTGTCTATGTTAGTTGGCGATTGCTTAAGCAACACTTGGATACTCGAGTTAGTGATAATAGGTAACCCATATGGAGACTTCAAAAAGTCTCCGACATCTTGAGTAATGGTGGCAACGCCCAAATAATATTTTCTGCCACGTTTGACGAGCCCAGTAAGGAAGGAAGCGGTATCCTCTGATTTCATCATCCACCACGCCTCGTCTATAACGAGCAGTCGTTTTTTAAGTTCCCTCCTAACTGAATTCCAAATGAAGTGAGTGACGATGTACATGGCTACTGGTTTGAGCTCATCCTCCATGTCTCGTAGAGAGAAGACAACCAGCTTTTTGTTTATATCTACATTGGTTGGCCGGTTGATAAATCCTGCCCAAGTGCCTTTAGTGTATTTGGTCAGTCTCTGGGCGAGTGATTCTCCCCCCTCAAGTCCTGATAGCACAAGCTCAAAGTCAGACATAAGTGGGGGGTCAACATTCCTAAAGTCAGAGTCGGCGGTGATATCTTTGAGAGCATATGTTTCAGTAATGGCGCGGTCCATGATGGCGTCTTCTTCGGCCGAAAGTCCTCCCATCATGATACGAAAGAGCCCGACAAGGTTAATGATGTTTGAGCGCAAAATGTTGGCCGCTGATTCATCTGTTGTAGGGACAGGAAGATCGAATGGGTTAATGTGATGTTCGGAGTTTAGAGAGATGTTGAAATATCTTCCTCCCACAGCTTCCGCCATATACTCATACTCCTTTTCTGGGTCTATGATTATGACCTCTGTATCAAACATGAGAGTACGGAGAATCTCGAGTTTAGTGCAGTAAGATTTCCCAGCACCAGATTTGGCAAAAATAACGGAGTTATAGTTCTCAAGAGAGAAGCGGTCGAAGAGGACGAGCGACGAGTTGTGTCTATTAATACCATAGAGGATCCCCTTGTCTGAAGTCAGGTCAAAGGACGTGAAGGGGAAGAGGGATGAAAGGGGAGAAGAGTTTAATTTGGAGTGCACCCCTAAAAGGTCATCTCCTAGAGGTAAAGTAGATTTAAACCCTTGCTCCTGTTGGAAGAGAGCCGGTTTGACGTATACGAGCTTGGCTTCAAGAATTGATTTGATTTCGTTCTCTATTTTATCTAGCTCAAGACCTGAGTCGGCGTAGATTGTTATATAGAGACCAACGTCAAAAAGTTTTTCTTGTGCTTGTTGTAATTGGTCGCGCAAATTTTCAAGATCTTGGTAGGCAACATCGAGGACGGGATCGCGCACGAGACCCTTCTCCTCTCTTGAGTGTATCTGACTCTCAACCTCGGCCACTTTTTTTTGGAATTGTCTTAATATTTTGGCGGTTTCAATGGGGTGGATGAAGATAGAAACATCGAAGACCTTGTCCATATTAAGGATGGGAGAGAACCACTCTTCGGAGAGGAAACGAGGATAGGAAATGACAAAGAAGCTTCTTAGAATTTTCTCGCCCAAGTCCAACTCTCTTGGGGAAATCTTTAAGGCTGATGGGGCGATAAGATCCTTAAGTTCCAAGACTCCTGCCTCAAAAACTTCTTGTGGCAAAATAGACTGTATCGCAGTCTTCTTTTCTTCCTTTTTACCTATGAGTGAGTTGAAGAATGACATGTTACTTGTGATGAGCTTGTCGAATCATTTTTTGGCTGCTGACTTCTCGGTTTCCCCCGGGTTGAAGGCCTTGTAAAAAAGCTCAATAACTTCGTCTGTGCCGAGTCTAGCTATGCGTATGCCAGTACGCACAAGACCCTGCTC
>JBBUBA010000031.1:0-4775 GCA_038058485.1 Patescibacteria group bacterium
TTCTCCTTGACAAGCTAAGTATTTGTGTAGTACAATACAAAGAGAACTCTAACAGGGAGCATGAATGAGACTCACTAACCTTGGTCAATTCATCTTTGGATTGATCATTCCTCTTTTCTTCGTAGTTGGGGCCAGTGCACATGTAAAGGACCGGAGGTGGAATTGGGTAATATTCCTCGGGTTGACAGCTATCATCATTGCCATCTACGTCAATCTGATGCCCTTAAGGAATCATCTCTGAATAAGCAAGACGCGCAAGCAACACGACGCGTCTTTTTTCTTTCTGCTATAATTTTCTCAATGCAGACTTCGAAAGCACTACCAATATTTGTTGCGAACTTCTTTTTTTCTATACACTTCGCAGCAACTCTTTATATAAACTCCTCCTTCCTCGGCCACTTCTTTAGTCCTAGCATGGTTGGTTGGCTTTATGCCTTTGGAGCTTTGGGGAATGTTTTCTTTTTCTTAAATGCCGAACGCATCCTCCACTCTTTGGGGAGCAGAGGCTTCCTCCTCTTTTTTTCCATTGCTACTCTCATCTCAACTATTGGAGCAGCTGTGGCTGTCACACCGACACTCGCCATTGTTTCCTTTTTGGTCTACTCAAGTGTTTCAATGATGATTTACTATTCATTTGATATCCTACTTGAGGAGATTTCGAATGACAGCAGTACCGGTAAAATTAGAGGCATATATCTAACGATTACAAACGCCGCCATAATGGGTGGACCTATCCTTGTAGCTTTGGCAGGAGATAGAAATAATTTTTCTGATTTATATTTTGTCTCTGCTTTCTTTCTTGTTCCAATATTCTTGCTAATGATATTTTCTCTCCGAAGTAATAAGAAGGGTGGGAGATATCTTTCTTTGCCCCTTCCCTTTAACACTTGGCTCAAACTTAAGAATGTCCGAGGAGTAACTATTGCTCGTGGAGTTTTAGAATTCTTTTTTGCCGTTATGGTCATCTATCTGCCAATCTATCTCCGTCTAACTATTGGCTTTGACTGGAGAGAGATTGGTATAATTTTTGCTTTCATGCTTCTACCGTTCGTCCTCTTTGAGTGGCCAGCGGGGGAACTGGCCGACAAGAAATATGGGGAGAAGGAGATAATGGCCTTTGGCTTTGTGACTCTTGGTCTCTCGGTACTCATAATGCCCTTCCTTGGCAAAACCTTTTTGCTTTGGGCCATAGTGCTCTTCGTTTCTCGCATCGGAGCGAGTCTTATTGAGATAACGACAGATAGTTACTTCTTTAAGCATATCGGCTCAAGCAACGTGGGATTTATTTCTATCTTTAGATTAGCGAGACCAGTCGGGCTCATTGCGGGGGCAGTAATTGGTGCAATTACGATGGCCACTCTACCCCACAGTGGAATATTCCTAGCTCTGGCAATCGTTATCTTTTTTGGCTTAAGACAGTCCTTAAGATTAGTAGACACAAAGTAATCTACTTGGTATAGCAAAACAATACGACCGTAGAATTTAGCTATACTACTCTCTGCATCTTTATTTATTTCGGCCATTCTATTATTTCTCCGGCTTTTATCTCAATTTTATCTGCTTTGCGGAGCTTTAGATTTTTAGGCAAGATTTTTTCGTGCAAAGAACTGTCAAGCTCATCAATTAGTCCGAAAAGATTTTCTTTACCATATAACCAATCGAATTTAGTTTTAGAAAGGTCAAAAGGTTTCGAAAACTCACGCATGGTTTTTATACCATTCGGTAAAAAATATTCGTGAAAGTAGGACATAGCTAACTCCCTGACACTTTTGTAAACAGGCTCTCTGTATCTAAGTACGGCATGATTTGTTTTTGATATCGCTCCCCAGAAATTTTTGATTTTAAAAAGTGCGACAACATGATCTATATCTTTATTTGTAGTGCGAATGTCCATGAGTAAGGGCTTATGCCCATGTATTAAGAGAGAGGCGGCGGCCACTAGAGCTCCCTCAAAACAATGTGCCCTTCCGGACGTTAGAGTCTGTTCAACTGATCTATATGTTTCTCCTTCCTTCTCGTGGTTAAAAGGTAATTTATTAATAAAATCTTGAATCTTCTCTGGAGTATTGAAAGGTCCAAGTTTTTTAGATATGACAGACGTAGCTTGGATTTTTATCGGCATAATTTTGGTGATACTCCTCGGCAGGATAAAACTCTTGGGCTGAAAGTATTTCTGTCACAATTGGTTTTATGTATCTTTTGTTTCTCTCTAGCATATCTCGATACTCCTGGGCCTCTTTCATTTGCACTTCGTTATGAAAAAAAATAGCCGACCTGTACTGTTCACCAATATCTGGACCCTGCCTATTTGGAGTGGTTGGATCATGGTGTTCAAAAAAAGTTTCAAGAAGTTGGTTGTAAGTTACAATTTTAGGATCGTAAACTAGTTCTATAGCTTCAGCGTGCCCAGTTGTGCCTGTGCAAACTTTTTCGTACGTAGGATTTAGCAAATGCCCTCCCATGTAACCAACTGTGGTCTTGGTAATCCCAGGAATTTTTTTGAAGAGCACCTGAACTCCCCAAAAACATCCCATTGCAAATGTAGTTTTATCTGACAAAGGTGATGGTACTAGCTATGTTTTCGATATTTGCACGATCTGCCCACAGGACAAAGAATTTATAAGAAGTTGAGCCAACATTCTTCGGCTCAGGGTATTCAACTACCAGTTCCGCCTGTTCGCGCATAGAAGCATCTTGGCCAGTTGAAGGGAGTATCAATCGAGCATCTCCGCCATCGATAACAAGTTTTTTAGTACTGGGAAGATTACCATACGGCTTCAACTTTTGGTTAATCTCGCTTTCTACCAACTCATCTATAGAAGTTTTACTTGTACCAAGGGCTCCCACGCTAAAAAAACCACTTTCCCCCTCATAACGATCGTATACCTGACCACCTACCGCCTTCCAATCTGGTGGGAAACGAAGATTGATTCCATATGCATAATTGGTGTAATGGGCAATCACAGGGATGTTAGCCTGATTTTCTTGCCGAACAATTGTCACATGTCTAGTATAAAAAACAATTATCGTGAAGAGGGCGATAATCCCCAGAAGAACGAGCCATATTCGTGTCTCAGAGACACCTCCCTTGTTGCGAGAATCTTCCATTGTGCAGAGATTATACCTTAAATCTACCTTGAGAAGGATACTGTAGCAAACCCTTTCTTAATGTACTTCTGTGACAAGTTTCGGTGGAATTTGAGTATATTTGACCTCAAAACCGATCCTTCCTAGTACTTGCCCGCTTGGAGTGAGAACTTCAACTCTCCAAATACCGGGCGTGACACTAGCCATAGAATAAGTCCTATACCCGTTGTCTCTCCCTCCACTAGTATTGAGAGTTATTTTCGAAAAAGTAATCCAGTCTCCATTTTCTAAATCATAATACTGCCATTTATGGACAACCTTTGTATTGAACCTGGCTGGGCTAAAGATTGCAGTATAAGCATATAAAGATTCGCCAGGATACGATGTCACTTGCTCTCTAATTTTAAAATAGTTTAGCCAGCTTTTCTCCTCGGCAATTACACTGTAGTTCCCCATTCCGTCCTTAACAACATAGTGATAAATATTCCCCTCTCTAAGTGATAGCGGAATGGGAGGGATGATATTAGTAAAGTACAATACGTTTATGACCACAAAAATACTAATCAAACTAATTTGGAGTGGCCTCCTAGTAGCCTGAATACCATCTTTATTCCATCGCCCAAGAATCGCAAGGAAGAGTCTTGAGGCAACCAGAGCAGTAGCACAGCTAAATACAAAAATCGCTGGTCCAAGCACTCCCATGACGACAGGGATGAAATAAATAAAAAACAAAAGAAGTGCGAGGAAAAAAAATGTCACTTGGTATGTCAACCTTTCGTAGCGATTTCTTAGTCTTTCATTTAAAAGAAAGGCGACAGCGAGAAATACTATGAATGGCCATGAGGCCGAGAGGGCGGCACTTCTAAAATAAAGAATGAGAAAGGCCGAAAGAAGTCCACCAAAACTAAATTGAAGGAGATACAATGGCCACGTGTCTCTCTTAGATTGAACCTTGAGACCGCTTGCCCTGCCACGATTCAATATGAGTATCGTCACCGCAACTATTGAAAGATGAGTTACTATCCAAAAATTTTCCCAAAAAGTGTCAGCTCTCCTAAGTGTCAGAATATCAAAAACGAAACCGCCAATTAGAAATAGTGAGGATAGGTGTGACTCGTATTTGCTGTACAAAGAATTAATTCTCTCAATCACCATGCACTAATTATAAGTTGGCTGAAGTAGAAGCTGGTGTACTCGTGGCCAAAGATTCAGTTGTGGTAGATGCAAAGATGAGTGGTTCGTTATAAGTTGATTCTGCACTACGAAAAATTTCGGTAGAAACAATCGGGGCCAGAGACTTTTTATATATAAGAATTCCTCCCAAAACAAGGATTACTAGTACCATTATGGATACCAAGCTTTTCATAAAACTATCAACATTATATTAGTTAATATGGAATTTTACAGTCTTCAAAACAGTGGGCACCTCGGTTGAGCCTATAAATACGTTCCCGACCTCTGTCCTCACTGTGCACAGCATTAACTGACTTCAAAACTTGCAGGTGATGGGTTACGGTTGGTTGACGAAGTTTCATTCGACCAGTAAGTTCTCCCACCGTCAGACCCTCCTTTTCCTTGCCAAGGATACAAACCATATTGTATCTACTTTGCTCCCCCACCACCTTAAAACAGTCGGGGCAGAGCTCTTCCTCACCGCTTTTGACCCAAGATGGTCTTTTGTAGGTCTT
>JBBUBA010000032.1:0-3000 GCA_038058485.1 Patescibacteria group bacterium
CTTAACTCCTAGGGAAAAAATTAGACAGTGTCTGATATGATGTTGCAGAGTTCAAGATAAAAGCGGTAAGCTAGTGGCATGAGTGGGCACAACAAGTGGTCGAAGATTAAGAGGCAGAAGGAGAAGACAGATGGGCAGAAGTCCAAGATTTTTTCCAAGTTAGCTAAACTTATTTCCACCGCAGCCAAACAAGCTCATGGAGACAAAAACTCTCCCCTAGTCCGCGCAGCTGTGGAGAAAGCGCGGGAATATAACATGCCGTTAGAAAACATTGATCGTGCCATCAAAAAAAGTTCTGAAATTGGGGAGATGGAAGAGGTGGTCTACGAATGTTATGGCCCGGGCGGATGTGCCATCATTATTGGCGCTCTAACTACAAATAGAAACAAAGCGGCTCAAGAAGTTAAACACATCCTTTCAGAATTCGGCATCGAGTTGGCTGCCCCCGGCTCAGCATCATGGGCCTTCGCCAAAGAACATCACGAATGGAAGCCGACTACCCCGGTGCAAATTTCTGAAGAAGACGGAAAAATTTTAGAAAACATCATAGAGAAACTTGAGGGGAATGACGAGGTCCAAGAAATTTATACAAATGCAGAGTAGAAGTAAGCAGAAAGTAGTAAGTAGTAGGGTTATTGGTATTGACCCTGGTTTTGAGAGATGTGGGGTGGCTGTTTTAGAAGAAAACAAACTTCTCTTTTCAACTTGTATCATTACCGAAAGTAGTGACAAGCATGAGGAACGGCTTCTTACTTTAGGACAAGAACTTGGGAAAATTATAAAAAAATGGAAACCAAACGCCCTCGCCACGGAGAAACTCTTCTTCAACATAAACATTAAAACGGCTCTCAAGGTTGCAGAAGCTAGAGGTGTGATACTATACGAGGCCGCAAGAGCAGACCTACCTGTGCACGAGTATAGTCCGCAAGCCATCAAGATTGCTGTAACTGGCTACGGGAAGGCTTCTAAGCCTCAGGTGGAAACCATGGTTTTACGCTTACTTGGTCTAAAGACTCCTCCAAGGCACGACGACGAGACTGATGCCATTGCGGTGGCAATTACTCACATGGCAACAGCGCGAAACTAACTGAGAGATTACAACTTTGTTTTTAGCCCTTGAGAATATCTTCTGATTAATTCTTCCTTCTTGTCTCTACGCCACTTTTTGATTTGAATTTCACGCTTCCTTGCTTGAACAAGACTCTCTCTAGATTCGATAAATACAACTTGGAAGTCGGACTTATATTTAGTAAATTTTGCCCCTCGTCTTTGATTATGGTACTCAAGACGGCTACTCGGGTTCTCAGTTATCCCGGTATATAGCTTGCCAGCAGAATTTTTAATCATATACACGAAAAACATGAATTAATTATACCCACTCAATAGATTCGGGGTAAATAAGAAGCCCCTCGATTCACCTTGTTCACTCGGGGCACTCGACTCGCTAACTATTTACTCTATCGCTTTATTTATGATAGTCTGGGCTTCCCCATTTGAATCTGGTGGTTTACCACGAGCGAGCGTAGCGAGTCGAGTGGGGATAACCCATATTGCTTCAGCCAGAGGCATCTGGTAAAAATAGCTATATTCAAATAAATTCACATGAACGACGACAACCTTACTGATGACCCTTTAGTGCCTGAAGACGATGTAGATGAGCTTGATGATGATGGTGTCATCATCCCCAAAAAAATCCCAATCATCGACCCTGAAGAAGACCACGAGAGCCTTGATGCCCTAGCCGATGAGGAGGAAGAGGAGATTGACTCAGATCAAGACGAGGTAGACTCCTTCTAGTTAGTCTCGCGATTAGTCTCTCTGGATTTTTATGAAACGGTGTTTGCCAACACGGTAAACGCCGTTTTCTATCTCCTCGATGGCGTGAGCCTTCTCAAGTCTATTAAATTCAGCTTTTGATTTCACCAACCCCTCTTCCATTAAAATATCCGCGAGAAGTTTGCCCCCATCGGCCTTAACAATTTTTATATCTTTGGGGGCTTCGTTTTTGGAGAATTTCTTTTCGAAATCTTCTTCGGCTAATTTTGATCTTTTTTCTCCGTGATAAATAACAACTATTTCGTAAGCTAAACGCATCTTAGCTTTCTTGGGATGGTCTCCTAAAATTTTTTCTATTTCATTCAAGTTTAGCCATGTACAGTCCGCAAAAAGTTGCTTCATATTTTCATCTGGTTGGGCCATGATCGACCCATACATCATACCTGCATCAGAATCTAAGAACACTCCTGTGCCAGCAGATTTCGACATCATCTTCTGCTTGGTTACGGGATTCTCGAGCAATGTGGTTATAAAAATAAATTTTTCTTTATTTTTGAGTTTCTTTAACAAGGTTCGTCCTGCCAAAGCATTAAACTTTTGATCGTTCCCACACATTTCCATATCGACATCCATTGCGACCGAATCGTACCCTTGCATTAGTGGGTAGAAAAGCTCATGAAGATATAAGGGCTTGCCATCACTCATTCGCTTTTCAAACATGTCTCTCTCTATCATCTGTTGAACGGTGAAGTTTGAAGCAAGATTCAAAACATCTTCCAATGACAGCTTCGAGAGCCATTCATGGTTATACATAACCTTTACCGGATTTTCTTTGTTATCGACATCAATGATTGGTCGAATTTGATTGATCCATGTCTCAGTATTTTTGATAACTTCCTCACGACTAAGTTGCCGTCTTTCCGAGTCAGACTTATCTGTCGGATCCCCAATTCTTGATGTAAAATCTCCTATCAAAAATATTACCTCATGCCCAAGTCTGCGGAACTTTTCAAGAATCATGTAGTTGGTTGCGTGGCCAAGGTGTAATGAGGAGCCAGTTGCATCGGTTCCTATGTATATACGGAGTTTTTTGCCAGAGCGCAAGACCTCAGCTAAGGCCTCCCTACTCGGCAATATTTCTGATACCGACCGAGAAAGGAGCTCTTGTATGTCTTTATCCATATCAGTAATCTATCATGTTAAAATAGTTTTATGAAGGAACTG
>JBBUBA010000033.1:0-9452 GCA_038058485.1 Patescibacteria group bacterium
CTGAGCTAGGATCAAACTCTAAATTAAAATGAACGGAACAAAAAAGAAAACGATATTTTCTTCTTCACCCCTCACTGATCCTATTGAATAAACATTTACTTGCACGTATTCAATTCGAACGAATACGTTCTCAATTTTTAAGGTACAAGCTCTAGACTACCCAGCCCTTTCGGCCAGGTCGGTAAAAGTTAGAGCGTGGGGTTCATTATAGCCATATATCTTCCCTCGTCAAGCTTAGTGTGATAAGGTCTAAACAGACAGCAGGTGAAGGGATTTTGGGTCCCAGCATCATCATGGGAAACATGCCCAGATCCAAACTCATTTTCCTCCGGGTGGCGAGCGACGAGGACGCAGACTCCTTTCCTCTCCAAATTTGACATGCGTCGTTTGGGGAGGCCACATCGGCAGATGAGCAACCGGGTTTCGGTCGTCATCCTTGATGTCTCAGCCTCGGGGACCCCAACCCCGGACGATAACGAAACCAACCCTACCACCGAGGGTCGACACGGTTGCAAAAGGCAGACACTCAACCCTGCCTGGGAAAATGAAACGTTCGCTTCGCCAACTCAGGCTGGTGATACGCGGATACACCTGCTCCGACTACACTCCCGACAGATTCATTCTGCCGGGTTTTTTCATAAAAAAAGCATGTACAGTTACGTACACGCTGACCTGCGCATAAATTCGTCGGCAAACACCTTCATGTCCGCCACATCCATGCCGTGAAATGGGGGTAAGTTTAGATACACTCTCCCATTTTCAGCAAAGAAGATTGCGGGGCTTGTTAGAACGAGAGAGACCCCTCTCTCTTCAAGCATTGTTCGAAGAAGCTGTTGGTCGTCCCCAGAAGCTCTTATGGGTGGCATAATCACCTCGGGTTTGGGTCCACTTAAAATTTTATCACGCTTTCTTCTGTCAGCCTCGACTAGCGTGAGTTTAGGTGGGCAATTTGTATAAAACAGGAATACGTCAATCTTTTGCTATAGCAAATTTATAACGTATGCTGGCATACCACTATTTGTTTTTCTACAATTTTTGGAAGGTTATAATTTAACAAATTGTTCTGGAAATAAAATGAATTGACCAACTAGGATGTAGTGTCCACAATGGCGGTTCTTATGCAAAACTTCGAATCCTTTGTTTCTTAGAGCAGAAACCAAAGTCACTGCTTCTTTGAATGGGATGATTCTATCCGCCTTACCGAAATAGGTTGTGATCTTTGTCTCTGGTGCAGGAGCGTGGTTTTCTGGTGCTAAATCCCTCCAATCCAATTTGAGTTGACCTAGAGTAATATTCTGTTTCTCAAAATCTTTTCTCAAGTGTTGAGTCCTTACGCCATGCCACATATTTTGAGCTAAATTATTTCCTGAACAGACAAGGACCACTTCATTTATGAGTGGGTTGTCTTTATAGACCAGGGCAGCAGTGACACCTCCTAGGCTATTAGACACCAAGACGCATTTAGAAAACTGATATTGATCTTTCAGATTTCTTATCCGTTCACGCAACATTGTGTTTAGGAGATTGAAACAACCCAAGGTAAGCTCGAGATCACTTGAAAGGATTTCGTTTGGAAATTCAAAGATTAATGCTGATGCGCCCGCTTGAGTTATATACTTTTTCGCCTTTTCAAAAAAACTAAGTGGTTGAGCCCATCCTGGCAAAATAACGACGAGTGTTTTTGAATCTTGGACATATACAAATTCTTTTTTAACCCTCTCATGCAGATTACCTAGATTTAAGCCTTTTGTATCTAGCAAATTAGAACTGAATCTACTAATCAGATAATCCAACATTTACTTCTTTTGCAATTTTTGGAAAGTCACGAGGAGTGGTGAAGCGACGAAGATTGAGGAGTATGTACCAACGATCACTCCAATCATGAGAAGTAGGGCAAAGTCGTGTGTAGCGGAACTGCCAAAAAGATAGAGTGCGAAGAGAGTGATGAAGATGGTGAGAGATGTATTTATAGAACGACCAAAAGTTTGCTGTACAGACTTCCCTACCGTAATATCAAATTCTTCATTTTGATTTCTATCACTGTTGATTCGAAGATTTTCACGCACACGATCAAATACGACGATAGTGTCGTGAACAGAGTAACCTAGAATGGCTAGAAGTCCTGTCACGAAAAGTAGATCAATTTCAAGCCCAGAGATGTGGCCAAGAAATACAAAGATACCTGTAGGAATGACGACGTCGTGGACGAGAGCAATGATAGTGGCAAACCCATACTTCCACGAAGACACGGGCAGGGAGACTTTGCGGAAAGCAAAAGTAACGAAAAGCACTATCATAATGACCACCACTAAGATGGCCTTGACTGCCTTTGATTGAAGTTCCCCTCCAGCTATTGGGCCAATAGTGTTTGACCTCTCGACCCCAGGATTGCCTATTGCCTCTATAAGTTTGGCACTCTCCTCGATTGAAAGTTCTTTGGTGCGAATAATGTACCTGTCAGATTCAGAAGGCCTTACTGAAAATCCGCCAATCCGCCAGCTGGCGGATAATTTTTCAATATTCTCTTCCACCACAGCCTTATCCATTCTTCCTGCCTGCGCAGACAGGTCTCCTTCATACCTAACTTCTGTTATGGTCCCGCCTTTGAAATCGATAGACAGGTTAAAGCCGTATTTAAATATGCCAAACGCCGAGAGAGCCATGAGAAGTCCCGAGAGAACAAACCAAAATTTTCTGTATTTAATTACGTACATGGAAGCCGTTACTGAATAAAAATCTCTTGAACTTGCTTTCTGCCACCTCTCCCTTACTTTCGCGAGCGATTGAAAACAAGAAGGTGCGAGATACAGAGATGGCAGTAAACATCGAGATCAAGACCCCAAGTCCGAGTGTTAGAGCAAACCCCTTAACAGCAGACGTGCCAAGCCAAAAGAGAATGACAGCGGTGATAATTGAGGCAATGTTGCTATCTCTAATAGAAAACCATGCGCGATGGAACCCTTCGTGGAGAGACTCGTGGATACTCTTGCCTTTCTTTAGTTCCTCCTTAGTACGCTCAAAAATGAGAACATTTGCATCCACCGCCATACCGATAGAGAGAATGAAACCAGCAAGACCGGCGGCAGTCAAAGTAACTGGTATTAATTTGAAAATAGACAATGACAAAATTATGTAAGAGATAAGAGCTATGGTCGCTACCAAACCGGGCAACCTATACCAAAAGATTAAGAAGAGAGCGAGAGCAATGAACCCGATGACCCCTGCACGAAGTCCAGAGTTAAGAGCTTCTTCACCGAGAGTAGCTCCGATGGTCTTGCTTGCCAAAAAGGAAATCGGTACGGGCAATGCTCCATAATTTAAGTCTCTAACGAGAGATTTGGCTTCCTCGGGTGTGAAGCTCCCAGTAATTTGGGCCTGCCCATTAGCTATTTCATCCTGTATGACTGGAGCCGAGAGCACTTGGCCATCTAGGAATATACCTAGCACTTCCCCCTTATGTTCTCGGGTAACCTTGGCAAAAAGTTCCGCCCCTTCAGTATTGAAGTCTAGCCCAACAAGCGCTGCCCCAGTACTTTGTTCAAAGTTCACTCTGGCTTTAGACAAAAATCTTCCGGTCAGTCCAGTGGAATCAAAAAGTTCCTGAGGAGTAGCATCTGGATTAGTTTTAAGAATCTCCGCTGTATTCTTTTTGGCTAGCCTAAATTCGAGAACAGGAGTAAGACCTATCAACCTGATAGCTTCCTCTATGTCGGTAACCCCCGGTAGTTCCACAATCAATCTTTCGTCTTTATTCCCTGAGATGATCCCCGCACTTTCAGTTTGTACCAAGGGCTCTGAGACGCCAAAAACATTCACCCTTCTTTCTATAACCCCCTTCAGACTCTGCATAGCATCTCCGATGTTGCTTACATTTTCAGTGTCGGCCTTATAAATAAGCTCTGTCCCTCCCACAAGGTCAAGGCCAAATTTGAAGGGCTTGCTCCCAGGTTTGAGAAAGAAAAAGGCAATGAGCCCAAAAGCTACGATGAGCACGACCGACCAAATGACGTATTTACGCATCCCGTTAGAAGCAGGTCTCGGTCAGCGAGCCCTGCTTAATTAGATTTCTGATAACTTTCTCACTGTTTTTCATATTAATATTTAGCTCCTATTGAAACCGTGACCGAGGCTTCTAATGGGACGCATGGGCAAGATTATACATTAAACTCCAACTCTGGAAAGGAGGGTTTTTATGGTCCGTAAAGCAATTTTCAAATCGAGAAGAAGTGAGCGCTCTTTAATATAGTAGAGATCATAAGTTAGTTTCTCCTTCGTTTCATCCACGGCTTCTTTGTGATGAGGATGATTCTCTTGATAAATTTGAGCCCAGCCAGAGAGCCCGGGTTTAATGATATGGCGGATGTTGTAATAAGGAATCTGCTTTTCGTAAGTCTGAGCAAGAGCCGGAAGTTCTGGACGAGGACCAATGAGAGAAATGTCCCCCACCAAAACATTCCAAAGTTGAGGCAACTCATCTATTCTTGACCTTCTTAAGAACCCCCCAACTCTAGTAATTTTGTTCTCGTCAGAATTATTTTTATAATCTCCAGCATCATTGCGACTCATACTTCTAAATTTATGAATTTTCACTAGTCTATTGCCCTGCCCCACTCTCTCTTGAGTAATAAACACTGGACCCCCATCATCGAGTTTTATAGCTAAAATAACAAACGGATACACCAGCAAAGAGACAACTCCAAGAACAAAAGAAAAGACTATATCCATCAGGCGCTTCAGAGAGTCATATACAGCTCTCGGCTGATTGGAAATATTCTCAAGGAACCAGTTATGTTTAAGAAGACTCAGAGGAACTCGGTCGAATATATCCTCATACATTTTGTGCATATCTACGAAGTTCACTCCAGAAAAAATTCGCTCATAAAGATTGGGTAACCGGATCTTCACCGTCTCATCAGAAAAATCTATGACAACAATGGAAGCCTCTACAACCTTAGAAACAAGACGAAGGTTATAAACATCATTGCGATTAATTTCTTCTTGAAGTTTAGTCACTTCTTCTCCCGAACCAAGAATGACGATATTATCTACTCTTTTGCTCCCTAGTAAGAAGTACCCGTAGACTCTCCATGCAAGAACAACCACAAAGGATATAGCGAGATATATAAACAGAATTGTCTTGGGAGTAATACCAAAAAATGGAGTTAGGTAAAAGAAGATAATCGCAATAACGGAATTGCTAAACTGGGCATTTAAGAGAGTGCTGGGGAGTTTTGATCTTAGGACAGTGGTGTGCTTACCATAAAGTCCCGCAATGTAGAACACGGTAACAGAAACTATGAAGAGAACGGAGAAGGGCACTAAGTGGGTATAGAAAAGCTTCCCAGAGGGAAGGGAAAAATTACGAAAGAAAAGAGCAAGCCAAAGAGAAACAGTGAAAAAAAACAAATCTCCTACGAGAAGGATGAGCGACTCCCTTTTACCAAGAAATTTCATGTAACGTGCATTATAACACAAAAAAGCTATAATGACTATATGAAAATCCTTTTTGGCATAACTAAGTCAAATTTTGGCGGAGCTCAAAAATATGTCTTTGATTTAGCCACAGAGACCAAGAAACTTGGACATGATGTAAGTGTAGTTTGTGGTGGTAATGGAATGTTGGTTAATAAATTAAAAAAAGAAGGTATTAGGGTAATTAATTTAGTTGGAATGGAGCGCGATGTGCGCTTAGATGAAGAGGTTAAAAGTTTTTTTGAAATTTTAAGAATTTTAAGAAAAGAGAAGCCCGATGTGTTCCATATCAATAGCTCAAAGATGGGAGGCGCCGGAGCTCTGGCTGCTAGAATTGCAGGAATCAAAAAAATTATTTTCACAGCCCACGGTTGGGCCTTCAACGAAGAGCGTCCTAGATTACAAAAACTAATTATAGAAAAACTTGCATGGCTTACAGTCTTTCTGTCTCACAAAACTATTTGTGTTTCAGAAAGGTTGAGACTCGACATGATAAACAAACCATTTATCAAAGGGGGGCTCGTTGTCATAAATAACGGTATTGAGGAATTCAAACTTTTAAGTCAGGAAATTGCCAGGGAAAAATTAGATATCAAGTTGCCAGAAAACTCTGTTCTTGTGGGCACACTCTCCGAACTTCATTACACCAAAGGTTTGGACATTGCCTTGAGAGCCATAAACAAGACTCCAGAAAATGTCCACTTAGCTATTTTTGGTGACGGTGAGGCTAAAAGAGAACTCCAAAATCTGTCTAAGAATCTAGGTTTAAGCGAGAGAGTGCGTTTTTTTGGATTTGTTGATGATGCTCCCAAATATCTCAGGGCTTTCGATATCTTCACCCTCACCTCTCGCACTGAAGGCTTGCCCTATGTCCTTCTTGAAGCAGGTCTCGCTGAACTCCCAGTGGTGACCTCTAACGTCGGAGGAATACCAGAAATAATTAAAGACAAGGAAACGGGAATGCTAGTACCAAAAGAAAATCCTAAAATTTTAGCTGAAATTATCACAAAACTTTCAAACAATGTTGAAGAAAGAAAAAGATTAGGAGAGAACCTTAAAAAGTCTGTAGTGACAAACTTTTCCAAACAAAAGATGGTCGAAAAAACTCTTAGCCTCTATCAATAAGCCCGCCCGACTCGCTAGACGAAGTCGTTGCGGGCGGGTCGAGGGCTCTCTCTCCGAGCGAAGCTCGACAAAATACCAAGGGTAAAAAACTCTGTTACAAGGTGAGACCCCCCATAGCTCATAAATGGGAAAACAATCCCCGTCACAGGCAAGAGCCCCATGTTCATTCCGGCGTGTATCAATATATGTATACCAAATAGGATAGCTACACCCAAACCAAAAAGAGTCTCGAAGTTTGAACCAGCTCGTCTGGCGTTATCAACAATTCTAAAAAGTAGAGCGAAGGCAAGAATAAGCAGGAGCAGAGTACCAATAAACCCCCACTCCTCGGCAAAGGCAGCAAAGATAAAATCTGTTTGATACTCCGGCAAAAAGAGGAGCTTGGATTGACTCCCCAGACCTATCCCCTTACCGAGTAACTGTCCACTCCCAACAGCGATGGTTGACTGATATGCGTTATATCCCGCCCCGTGAATATCAGAAAGAGGTGAGAGAAAAGTGGCGATGCGAGCCCTTTGGTAGGGCTGAAAAACAAAAAGCCAAAAGATAGTTGAGACGGCAAGGCCAATACTCAAAACAAGAAGAAGATGTTTTTTAGAAATACCTGAAACTAAAACCATGCCAAACCATATCCCCAAAATAATGACAGCCCCTCCAAAATCAGGCTGGAGAAAGACTAGAGCCGAAATAATGGTGGCGTACACACCAGAGACGAAAATATGACGAACATTGGCTATCTCAATGTGTCGCCGAGAAAAATATTTTGCTAAAACAAGGATGATTGCAATCTTGGCCGGATCAGATGGTTGAACAGTAAATCCTCCAAAAGAGAACCATGACTGAGCTCCATGAGCCACAAACCCAAGAGAAAAGAGCAAGAGCAATAAGCCAACACAAAATAAATAAATCGTGAGCAACACCTTTGTTCGAGAGAGGAAACGCCAATCTACGGCACTTGCAATAAAGAAAAAAATGATACCAATGCCAAGCCAAATTACTTGCTTAGTAAAAAACTGCGCCTCTCCGGAAAAGGAGTTCATCGTAATGAGCCCTGCTAGAGAGATAAGGAGTGCTGGCACAAACAGACGCCAGTCAACAATTTTAGTCATTAGCGAATGTAGCTCTTATCAGGAAGAACGTGCGGAAGTATACGAATAGATACCGGTTGTATACCAAACTCACTTGGCCAGCTGAAGGAAATGGGCACCGACTCTCCAACGGCAATACTGTCCACAAAGGTTTTCCCTGCCGCTACGGTATTGCTATTTGTATCAGAGAGCAAAGCGATGGCTTCTATATTAGACAAATCCTTTTGGCCTCTGTTCACTAACCTCGCCTCAAGACGAGGAGCGGCGTTGGCTGTGTTGATTAAATTAAGATTCTCCACTCCTATGAGCAAAGGTTCGCTCGGCGACTTCTCCCACACAAAACTCGGTCCCCATTCAAAAACAGCTCTAAAAGGTCCCAAACCATCAAGAATGAACGGCCCCTCAAAAAGGGCGAAGGAAGAATTTGCACCGATATACGTCTCGCGTTCAAATGCTTTTACTGGCATCTTAGTTGCCCCGCTATATATTTTGAAAAGATAGGCCGCCCGTTTGACCGAGCCGGTTATGTTTGGATTCTCTACAGGGATAACGGCTACGTATGTACTAGTAGCAATTTTGAGAAGCCTAACTTCCCCGCGAGATATCAGAGGCAATGTTTCCGGAACACAAAGAAGCCTGCAAGAACCTCCACAATCTACTCCACTCTCATCTCCATCTTTAACGTGGTTACTACACGAAGGCTGATTCCTAGTAGCCAAATAAGATGGGATGCCAACAATAATAATGAGGCAAACTAAAACAATTAAAAATATTACCCCCTTCCTCCTCGCTGCCCACTGATTTACCATATATCTATCTTATCAGAGATTTTCCAACTAGCGAAAATATCCCTATTTATAGGGTTATTTTGGGGCCAAACTTAAGAAATAAAACTTAATATAAGATAGTAGTACCCCCAGAACACAAACATGAGTCCTGCATCCTTTATATCTCTCATCGTTATGCTCCTCTTCTCGTCGTAGCAATGAGTTGGTTGGGGAATCTCAGTTAAATTATCCTGAGTAAAAATCCTCTGAGATGAATCTATCTGCTCATTACATATAATCGACCACCTATCACTAACTAGTATTTTGCCTCCAAAGACAACACCAATTACAAGATAGATGATTACGAGTGCCAGTAATACATTTTTCATTTATAAACAGTAGCACGAGAACTTGATAATTCTTTATTTCTGCCAAGGCAATGCCTTGGCAGATTACTGGGTTTTTTAGATAAAATTGAGCACTTAGTTCTGGCGGCTACCTATCCCATAGGAAAGTCTTCGACTTCCAACGGGACTTCGCTTTCTAAGAACTTCCGTGTCCCCGTAGAGAAGTTTAATCAAATACTCTGTGCTAGCGCCTAGTTACTTTCGCCTTTCGACTATCATCACCTCAACTGGGCTTAACTTCCGTGTTCGGAATGAGAACGGGTGTGGCCCCAGCGACGAAGCACTAGCACAGAAAATTCGATTGTTAAACTTTACTACGGGGCAGGTCGGAATGCTCCCGATTTGTCCAAGAGCGTAGCGATTGGCTACAAATCGCAGTCCACCAAAGCTTTAGCGTCGGTGGAAGAACGGGTGTAACACTCGCGTCGAGCCACCAAGACTAAAAGTTCAATTTTTATTGTATGTCAAAAAACTTGCTTTACTCCAACAAATTTGGAATAGATTGATTTCATTTAGCAGGACAGAGCATATAACTCTATGTGACTTAAAAGTTTCCTAATAAGAATTCGAGCAATTAGTACGTCTCAGCTCAA
>JBBUBA010000034.1:0-4661 GCA_038058485.1 Patescibacteria group bacterium
AACTCCTAGGGAAAAAATTAGACAGTGTCTGATATGATGTTGCAGAGTTCAAAAAAAATACGCCTTACCTTATGGCTTCTTTCAAATCTTCTATTTTTACTCGTTTTTGTTCTCCCGTATCACGATCGCGGACAGTAACAGTGTTTTTGAGCTCTGGTGTTCCCTGCCCTGAGCTTGTCGAAGGGTCACCTAAAGTATCAAAATCTATTGTGATACAAAATGGAGTACCGATTTCATCTTGTCTTCTGTATCTTTTGCCAATATTGCCGTTATCATCAAATTCTATGTTAGGAAAATTTTTTTTAAGCTCTGTATAAACCTCGCGAGCCTTCGAGACAAGTTCTGGTTTATTTTTAAGTAGTGGGAAGACAGCTGCTCTTACGGGGGCAATATTCTTTGGCAATTTTAAACAGACTCTTGCCTCCCCACCAAGTTCATTTTCCTTGTAGGCAGAAAGTAGTGTAGCAAGCACTGTACGATCTACTCCAAGGGAAGGCTCTATAACGTGTGGAGTAAATCTTTCTCCGCTTTCTTCGTCAAAATATTGTAAATCAACTCCACTAGATGCATTGTGGCTCTTCAAATCATGATCTGTGCGATAAGCAAGTCCCCAAAGTTCTTTTTGCCCAAATGGATAATTAAATTCAAAATCTATTGTACGTTTAGAGTAATGTGCTAGTTCCTCTTTAGAGATTTCGTGTTCAATGTAATCAAAAATCCCAAGTGCTTGCGCAAATGTATTCATTTTTTCTCTCCAGAAATCAAAAGCTTCTTCCCAGTCCTTCTCTTTCACAAAGTATTCAACTTCCATTTGCTCCATTTCCCTAACTCTAAACAAAAAATCTCGTGGAGAAATTTCATTTCTAAAAGCTTTCCCGACTTGGGCCATACCAAATGGCATTTTAGGATGGAAAGAGTCAATTACATTTTTGAAATTGGTGAATATTCCTTGCGCCGTTTCCGGTCTGAGATAAGATATGGACGCCTCATCTTCTGCAGCTCCGATAAAAGTTTTAAACATCATATTGAATTGTTTTGGCACTCCCCAATTAACATGGCCACAACTAGGACATTTAATTTTATTCTCCATAAGAGCGGATTGCATAATTACACCAGTTCTCCTTGTTTCAAATTCACCAATCTTTTCTTCTATTGCTTTTCTAGTTAGAAAATCTCCTTGCCCAGAGAATTCCTCTTTTGAATTTTGTGGCATCTCCCCAGCAACTTCTGTTGAGACTCTTGCATTTAAACGGTCAACTACGCTTGGGTTATTGAGTCTATTTAAAATTTCTTTGTATATATCGGGGGGCAACAAATGATCAACTCTGTGCCTTTTGTCCTTACAATTTCTATTCTGGCATTCAACCATTGGGTCAGCAAAACCAGCTACATGCCCACTAGCCTCCCAAACCTTGGGACTCATGAGGATTGAGGCATCAATCGGATAGATATTGTCTAGACTGTCCCTAAACATCTTGAGCCAAAGAGCTTTAATGTTTTCCTTTAGAAGTACTCCTAGAGGACCGTAGTCCCATGTTCCAGAGAGCCCTCCATAGATTTCGGAGCCCTGATAGATAAACCCTCGTCTCTTTGCGAGTGAGATTATTTTTTCCATCTTGTCTTTTGGTTCTGTCATTGTGCTACTTTACAACAACTTCGTCACCTTGGACATACCGAGGATCGCTTGAAATACGTGTTGTGACAGCGGGATTCGTCAAACGAATAGGGCTTTGAGTGAAGGCGTCCACTCCACTGAAGATGATATCCCCCAAGAGGACCGGTACTCCCCCCACTTGTCCGAGCGACGGAGTCAAAAGGAGTCTTACTGACATTTCTTTAACTGGAGAGGCGAACCCTGTCCCCGCAGGAACCACCCCAATGTCCCAAGTCACTGTACGAGTCTTGTCATCATAAGTAACACTCGAGTCCCCCGGATATACTTCTTGATTCCATTTAACATTTGCCCCAAGAACCCCAGTGACCTTGGCATTACTCACATCGTTTTGTGTATTTACAAGACCAAGTGTAACAGCGTAAGAAGTTTCCTTCTCTGCTTTTGGCGGAATTGGTCCAGAGTTTCCAAACGGACCACGAGAATATAGTGAGACTGATGTGAGGGAGACCTGAGAAGCAATTTTGACTGAACGAGTCTGACTAACCTTGAGAGAGGCGCTTGAGTTTTGTGGACGACCCGTCAAGGTAGCGACAAGATCAATCTTTTGGTTTGCAACTCCCAACGGAAGATTTACCAAAGAGGAAAAATTGAAGGTAACAGAACCAGAATCACCTGGGGCTAGAGTCTTCAGGCCATTAAAGTTAGATCCATTCCAGACAATAGAATCGCTTGATGAATTATAGAAACCTCCCCCTTGAGATGAGACTTTTAATCGATCGAGCGCGCTACCAGAAAGTTTAACCTCTATTTGAGAATTCGTTAGATTCTCAGTCAGATTATTCTTGAAACCTACTACCCCTTGGATTTGTTTACCTGCAGGAGCTACGTACTCTAAAGATGAGTCGTTATTGAGCCTCACTCCAAGATCCAAGGCCGGACGTTTTATCGCAATACTCATTGCATCAGACGAAAGTATCGTATCGAAAATAGATTCGCCAGCTTTTCCGACTCCAACAAAAAAGCGAAACGTCCTCTCCTCATTGTCCTCCCCAGTGAGAGTGCCCCGTAAGGAAACAGTCTTCTTGTCCCCCGGAGAGAGATCCCCCAACAGCCAAACCCGCTTGTCCTTATCGGAAGCCTGAGGGGAAGAGCTCTTCAAAACCCAGCCGTAGGGATAATCGGTGCGTAAGATAACATTACGAAGTGCCTCTTCTGAATTTGCCACAATGGTGATTGTGGTAGTAAAGTCCTCTCCGGAATTAACTGATTCAGGTCGTGATACAGAAACAGTCACTGGGGCTGATCCAATTGTTAGTTCAAAAACTTTTTCTTTCGTGAAGGTGGCATTGGAACCCTTCACTCTGTAATCAACTGATAAGCGAACCTCCTTTACTTCTCCTTCTGACCCCAGAAAAACGGCTCTCTCGTTCTTGATAATTTTGTCTCCAGGAGCAAGTTCTTCTAAGACCTCTTTAGTGTTACTCAACTCTTTTGACGGATCATCAGGATTACGAGTACCAATGGGGTAAGCAATATTTAGATTTACTCGATCAAGAGTGGCATTATTTTTGTTGGTAATCGTGACTTCAAGCTCTACTAAATTACCCGCTCCGATACTCACTGGACCCTGCACCGATATGTCTAAGTTCTTTGTAGAAATGAAATTATCACCTTTAAAATAAATGAGTGCCGCTGCCAAGGCCGCACAAAGAAAAAAAAGTAAGGCTACGAAAAATATTTTCTTCATTATTGGATTATGTTCCGGCTCCAGTCTGTCTCCCTTGATTAGTTCGTCTATATCAGGCGATTGCCACTTCTCTGGTGTGGTCTCCCCCTCTATAGAAGTTATGGGCTCGCGAATATCACTAGGTTCTTTGTATTTGGTCCTCGAATTCAGTCTGTCGTTCATCCTGTCGAGCTTGCTTTTGTTTCTCCCTCCAAGGGTATCTCTAGCCATTTACTAATTATACCTCAGCGGAGACCGCTCAGGGATATGCCGGAGTTTACTGAAGACACAATCTTTTTCTTATTTTTTTTCACATCTTTCAAGGTTGCTGGTGCATCTTCTTTTGAAAGATAACCAAGATGCGAGAGGAGTCGTGCCACTGTGAAAATTTCCCAATCTTCTGCTTCTTCTGTCCTTACATCCCCATAAATTAAAGACAGGAGATTGGCTTCTAGCTCATCATAGAGCTCAACATTTTTTTCCTCACCTTTAACCAATGAACTTAGGAGTGACGTTACTCTGGCCAAAGACTTCAGGGCCTCACGCTTTCCCCTAAGTTCTACAAATGAATTATGGAGAAGAGTAACGGTGGTCACCCTCCAAAAATTTTTCCCTTTAACTAAAGAAACTTTTGAGATGGCAAACTCAGTTAAGGGAGTTGTGAGTTTAGAGCTTGATTTCCTTATTCCTCTTGCTGTTGCACGTACTAGACCTAAATCTCTAGTTAATATCGAGGCTGTCTTGTCTGCTTCTTTTGTGGGGTAAAGGGCTAGGACAATACCCTTCGTGGTATAAACGTGGTGAGACATTACTCAGTCAAAAAACTGCTATTTGTTGCGGAGGAGATAGCTTTCTGGTGCTTCATATAAAATTCCCTTTCGGCTTCAGGAACCCTTAGCTCCATTTCATCTCCTGGCATCAACCCTTTTTCTTTTCTCATTTCTTGAATACTTCTTATGATTTCACGAACTCTCCCCTCCTCTTCAAGCTCTGGAGTGAGGTTCGTATCAAGATAAATTTCTTCTTTCAAATCTTTATCAAGTATTACTTGCTTCACATTTATTTCGTCTTTGATTAAATTCGAATATTCTTCTCTTAATTCATAATTCTTAATTCTTAATTCTTTCAGTGGTTGACGAATTTTAATATTTGCCTTCGAGCGAGCCTCGAGCCCCAGACTGACAATACGTCTTACCTCTAGCATATTGTTGAGAATCTTGGCCGAAGCAAATTGCCACTTCTTTTGTGGCCAATCAGCGAGGTGCACACTCTCTGGACCACCGGCAATTTTTAATTTCTGGTACAGTTCCTCGGCATAGA
>JBBUBA010000035.1:0-6089 GCA_038058485.1 Patescibacteria group bacterium
ATAGTGTTCTTGAAGTTTACTACTCTCCCCTTTGCATCAGTGAGTCTACCATTATCTAAAACTTGAAGAAGAATATTGAAAACTTCTGGATGAGCCTTCTCTATCTCATCAAATAATATTACCGAGTAGGGTCTATGACGCACCAGTTCAGTGAAGGCTCCACCTTCGTCAAAACCTACATACCCTGGGGGAGCACCAATAAGTTTACTGACAGAATGCTTCTCCATAAACTCACTCATATCAACGCGAATCAGAGCCTTATCATCATCAAACATAAACTCTGCCAAAGCTTTGGTCAGTTCTGTCTTACCAACACCAGTGGGACCAAGAAACATAAAGGAACCAATTGGTCTTTGAGGATCGGAGATACCGGCCCGACTTCTTTTGACCGTATCTGAAATTTTCTTTACAGCATTATTCTGACCAACAATGCGCTTCTTTAAATATTCTTCCATTCTGCCTAGTTTTTCTGCTTCCTCTTCTAGCATTCGAGACACGGGTATACCAGTCCACTGACTAACCACATCAGCAATATCGGACTCCATGATTTCTTCCTTTAGTATCCTCCTTGAGCTCTGAAGCTTCTTTAGTCGCTTTGCTTTAGTATCAAGATCTCTCTCGAGAGCGGGTATACGCCCATAGCGAAGTTCTGCCGCCTTTGAAAGATCTGTTCTGGCTTCCGCAGCTTCTGCCTCAAGCCTCGTTGTCTCAAGACCCTTTTTTATCTCTTTAATCTCGCTCACAGTATCTTTTTCATTTTTCCATTTGAGCTCAATTTCAGAAGTTTTTTCTTTGAGATCAGCAACTTCTCTTTCTATCGCCTTAAGTCTCGTGGCCATCTTGGCATTCTTGCTCTCTTTCTTTAGAGCTTCTCGTTCTATCTCGAGCTTCATCACCTTTGAATGAGTCTCCTGAAGGATGGGGGGCATATTCTCAAGAGAGATTTTTAGAAAAGAAGAAGCTTCATCTATAAGATCAACAGCCTTGTCCGGTAAAAATCTGTCTGTAATGTACCGAGAGGAAAGGTTGACCGCAGCCTTGATACCATCGTCAGTGATGTGTACTCCGTGGTACAACTCGTAACGTTCTTTGAGCCCACGAAGTATCGTCATAGCATCTTCGACCGATGGTTCGTTGACATACACTGGCTGGAAACGACGGGTTAGAGCCGGATCCTTTTCAATATGTTTCTGATACTCACGAATAGTGGTTGCTCCAATGGCCCGTAATTCTCCACGAGCTAGAGCCGGCTTCATCATATTGGAGGCGTCTATAGAGCCTTCGGCGGCACCAGCTCCAACAATGGTGTGAATCTCATCTATAAAAAGGATGATTTTGCCTTCTGACTTTTCAATTTCTTTTATAATATTTTTTAATCGTTCTTCAAACTCTCCTCGGTATTTTGTACCAGCAATCAAGAGTCCCAAATCGAGCGACACTAGCTCTCTGTCGCGTAGTGACTCTGGCACATTTCCATTTGCCATTCGGGTTGCTAAACCTTCAACGATAGCGGTCTTACCAACCCCTGCTTCCCCAATAAGGATTGGATTATTTTTTGTTCGACGAGAAAGAATTTGGATTATCCGAGAAATTTCTTGATCTCGACCAATAACGGGGTCGAGTTTATTCTGCTTGGCTAGTTTGGTAAGACTCCTTGTGTACTTTACCAGAGACTTAAATTTTTTTTCTTGCTTAGGTTCGACTGGACCAGAGTGCTTCAGTTCCTCAATAAGTTTAAGAATTGTTTGTCTGTCTATTTTAAATTTTGTCAGAAGTTCCTTTGCTTCTCCGGGAACTTCTAGAACTGAAAGGAAAAGGTGTTCGGTGGACACAAATTCATCACCAAGTCCTTGAGCTATCTTTGTTGAAGATTCGATAATGTGAGCGAGCTCTGGCGTGAGGTATATCTGATACGAAGGAGAGAGAGTTTGAGAAGTCTCTGGGCTTTCAATCGTTTCTAAAATTGAATCAGTCAGAAGGATGGAGTCTACTTCCATCTTGTCGAGGATAGATATGACCATGCTCTCCTCTTGGAGAATAAGGGCCGCCAGAAGGTGCATTGGATTGACGTGATTTTGTCCACGCTCAATAGCCAGCTCATGAGCTCTGCGTATTGCTTCCTTAGCTTTGGTCGTAAAATGATTAAATGGTTGCATCGTCTTTTCCTATCTTCTTATGATACTTATAGCCCAACGATGAACTTTGAGAGAGGCGATACTACGGTATACGAGCTCGTGGGTAGGGTCAAGTCTGCGTTGGATGTCTTGAGACCGACCAACTCTCCAGAAAGATTCAGGAGAGCTCCACCTTGAACCTCCTTAGCTGGAAGAATATCGGTCATAGCTGACCCAAGGCTAGTATCAAGAGAGAGGACTCGCCCAACAGCTATTTCGATCTTGTCTATACCCTCTATCGCAATAACTGTTTGACCAAGTTTAGGATCCACTTTGGAGAAACTAATGGCGGTCAGGGAGCGGAGTCTAGTGTCGTCAGCCTGAATTTTGAAGAGAGCCATGCTCCCGTTCTCCCCAACTTTAGTCAATATAGCTGGGAAAGTCGAGCCGTCTGAAAATATGATGGTGTAAGCAACATTTTGGATAATTTCCCTTTTGTCAGAAAGAACATGCCCTTGCTTATCAACTATCACTCCCAAAGCATAGAAATGTTCTATCCCATCTCCGGCCACCGGCGACTTGATACGCACTATTGCCTTAGATGCTGACTCTATTGAGGAAGCGATTGCATCACCCTCTTTGACAATCGTTACCTCTTTGACTATTGCTCCTCCACCTGATGGGGCTGTTGAAACCCGCTCTATTGTCCGCTCGACTACTCTATCGATAGTTTGGGTTATTCCTTGGGGAGCCTCTGCCAATAGAGAGGTGGTTATAATCCCCGTGGCGATAGAAGTAATGAAGCTCACCAACAAAGTGAGAAGAACGATTTGAGTCTTTGTAAGATCTTCCATCGTTGTCATCTTGGCATTATAACATTTCCTCTTTTAAAATTCTAACCACATCGCTCACGTCTGTTTTCTTTGTGTTTTTGCCAAAAGAGAAGCGTAGAGCCTCTTCCCGCCCGAACGACTGACCTCGTTCAGTCGGGCGGGTATCAATATTTTTCCTCGAGTCACAAGAACTTCCTGTTGAGACAGCAACACCACGCTCATCTAGTTTGATAGCCAGAAATTCGTGCAAAGCTCCCGGAATAGTTACACTGACAATATTAGGTAGGCTTTCTTTGGGAGTATTTATTATGGCTTGAGGTATGCTCTCCTTCAACTTCGTCAGGAATATTTCTTTGAGTTTCGTTAGTCTTTCTGATTCTTTCACTCTCTCGAATTCTATTAACTCAAGCTCGTATGCAAAACTTATAATCGAAGGGATATTCTCTGTTCCGCTTCGAAGTCCCCTTTCTTGTCCTCCTCCCATAAGTAGTGGACGAATCTCTACGTTTGGTCTTACCACTAAAACTTCCCCAACGGTTACAAGATCAGCAAGAATTTTGTTTATGTTTACTTCCAAATATTCGTAAGACGCAGAAGCATCAGTATGGAAGAACGGATACTTACTTTCTTTCTTTCGTCTTATGTCTTTTATGAGCCGAGCTAACTTTGGTACAGGGTTTATTGATCCAGTTTCGTTGTTGCCATAAATTATAGAGATAAGGACTGTATTATCTTTGATATTCTCAATTATTTTTTCAACAGGTAAAATGCTCAACTCTGCTCCGCGCCTTTCTGCTTCTTTGGCTGACTCAAGTACTGCTGGATGTTCGTTATCTGAAATAATTATGTGTGGCTTGTGGACACCGAGTGTCCGAGTTGCTTCAAAAACACCTAGTATTGCGAGGTTATCTGATTCAGTTCCTCCACTAGTAAAGATGATATCCTTCTTCTGGGTACCCAAAACCCGAGCAACTTTAGCTCTGGCATCCTCTAGCTTCTTCCTAGCTAGTACCCCTTCTTTGTGTATTCCTGATGGATTCTCCTTTCCGCCGGCGTAATCCAGTAAGATTCTCTTCTTTTTTAACCAACTCATCCCATTAGAAGTTAATTTCTAATAATTGCCTTATTCTAAAAATAGCCATCAGGCGGACGCGCTCTGAGACTTTAGGTGACCACATAATATTAAGTGAACTTCTAACGGGACTCATTAACCTCATTCTAGGAATAAAGCGTGATTTTGCAAGCTATTTGTGCTAATGTACCAACACCATGAAATCTCCCCGCCCGCCAGTGGTAGCCATAGTTGGACACATCGATCACGGGAAATCGACACTTCTTGACTACATCAGAAAGTCTAACGTGGTTGAAGGAGAAGTTGGAGGCATAACACAACATGCGTCAGCATACGAAATTACACACAAAACAGATGACGGGAAGGAAAATAGAATTACTTTCCTTGATACGCCTGGGCATGAAGCCTTCCAGTCCATTAGAGCAAGAGGAGTTAAAGCGGCAGACATCGGAGTGCTTGTGGTCTCAGCAGAAGATGGAGTCAAACCCCAAACCATCGAAGCCTTAAAGAGAATACGAGAATCAAAAGTGCCAATGCTTGTGGTAATTACAAAAACAGACAAACCGTTTGCCAATATAGAGATGGTTAAACAATCTCTGGCGGAAAACGATGTGTACGTTGAGGGATACGGAGGAGACGTACCAATGGTGGCTCTATCTGCCAAAACTGGGGCAGGTATCAAAGATTTTTTGGATATGGTTACCCTCTTGTCAGAAATTGAACACTGTAGTGGAGAAAGCGAACGCCTAGGAACGGGGGTAATCATTGAAAGTAAATTAGACCCTAAAAAGGGCATCACTGCCGTTGGGGTCATTAAAGATGGCTCTGTGAAAGTTGGCCAATTTGCTGCATCGATTGGCACAGTGGCGACACTACGCTTTATCCTCAATGCCGACGGCGAGAGCGTAGAGAAACTTACTTTTTCCTCCCCTATTCAAATAGTTGGTTGGGATAAACTTCCACCAGTCGGTGCCACATTTGAGATATTTGAAAATAAAAAAGCCGCACAATTTTATGCCGATTCCGAAGCCCTCAAAGCCAGGACGTCGAAAAGCGACACCCTCTCTGAAGCGACAGCAGAAAATATGACGGCCCTACCTATCATTATCAAGGCCGATGCTACCGGAAGTCTTGAAGCTATTAAATATGAACTCAGCAAAATCTCTCGCGAAAGAATTTCTATAAAATTAGTTAGCGCCGACGTAGGCACGATAAGTGAGAGCGATGTCAAAACAGGCATGACAACCCCGGGGACCATCATCTTTGGTTTCAATACAAAAATCGATCCTCAAGCTGGAGCTTTGGCGGAACGCACCGAAACTATTTCTATAGAGCTTTACGATGTCATTTATAAACTGACAGAAAGAATTAATGAACTACTCGACGAAAAAACTCCTAGAATAGAAACCGAAGAGGTGATGGGCCGAGCAAAAATTCTTAAACTCTTTTCAAAAACTAAAGACAAGCAGATCATAGGAGGAAGGGTGGAGAGTGGCATGATAGAAAAAGGTTCGGTGGTAAAAATCATCCGTCGAGATCTTGAAGTTGGTCGAGGAAAAGTTAAGGAACTTCAACAATCAAAAGTTGCGACAGGAAGTGTCTCGGAAGGAAACGAATTTGGTGGGCTGGTGGAATCTAAGATTGATATTGCCCCCGGAGATTATTTGGACAGAGTGGTAATGACAACTAGATGAGAGAGATAAAACACAATAAAATAGAGGGAATTCTTCACCGGCACGCGGCAGAATTTATTCGAGATGAAGCGGGAAAATCATCCCTCATCACCGTTACTCGTGTGGAATTAAATCTTTCTGGTAAGGATGCAATTATTTTCTTTACTACCCTACCCGAATCAGAAGAGGATACAGCTCTAAAATTTTTGGACAGGAAGACTCCTGAATTTAGACAAAAAGTGATGAAGGAATCTCGCATCGGCACCATCCCCCACCTTCGTTTCAAAATTGATTACGGAGAAAGAAATCGCCAGAGACTTGATGAGATAAGTAGGAGTTTGTAGTGCGGGTAAGGAGAATCGAACTCCTGTCTCAACCTTGGGAAGGTCGCATTCTA
>JBBUBA010000036.1:0-23670 GCA_038058485.1 Patescibacteria group bacterium
CTTCGGCGCGCCCAGATTTTGCGCTTACTTCCGACCAAGTTTCTGAATGTGACCCTACAGGGAGTCGAACCCTGCTTCCATCCTTGAGAAGGATGTGTCCTAGCCGATAGACGATAGGGCCTTATTTAAATTTTCTTACAAGACTCTCTTTAAGAATTCTGTTTTGTTTAATCTCTTTTTCTCTCACACGAGCCTCCTTAATTGTCTTGTACTCTTCAACATGTATCAGTCTATAGGGTAATCTGCCTTTTGTAGAAGTCACTTGCCCTAAATTATATTGGTGAAATCTAGTTTCAACATCATTTGTAGAACCAACATATACCCAATTTGACCTCAAACTCTTTATCAAATAAACGTATGCCATGTTCCGTCCTAGCCGATACCTGCCTGCGCAGACAGGGACGATAGGGCCGTAGAAACAAAACAATATCAAATTTCACATGTTTTTCAAAATGAAAACCCCGCTTTCAGTAGAAAGCGGGATAGATGTTATCGACTGGAGGCGGTGAAGCGAAGGCTCACACCGACGAAGCCCATGTTGATGTTCTTGTTTTCGGTAATAGATGGTGTCGAGCGGAACCCTGTCAAGGCAAACACGGGGGTCTTGAAGACTCTAATCGAGATCTCCGGAGACCAAAAGTTCTGTGGTTGCTGACCAATGCCCCCTCTCGTGTGTGTCAGTATCAAATCAGCGAGAGGAGTATGGACCTTGGCGAAGATATCTCGGATCGCTAGGACTCCAGTGCTGGAGAGGTCGAAGGTCACGAGAATTCCTTCAGCAAGTAGACTATAC
The DNA here is from genome assembly GCA_038058485.1 of Patescibacteria group bacterium. Lineage (GTDB taxonomy): Bacteria > Patescibacteriota > Minisyncoccia > Phycocordibacterales > Zambryskibacteraceae > JAIFWN01. The sequence goes on from JBBUBA010000036.1 coordinate 794, forward strand.
TCTCCATTATCCGAAGCCCATCTGAAGCCAGTGGCGAAGGCTCGGTAGTAGCCGTTCCTGTCGTGAGGCAAGAAGTGCTGGCTCTGAAGAACGGAAGGAAGCAACCAGATCTTACCCACACGAATTTCCATTCCCACTGCTCCGTGGACGAGGATGCTTCCACTTTGTGTGATGTTGGTCAGGTTATCAGCTGCAAGCATGAAGCCACCGGCACCACAAAACCAACTCTTCATACAGGGACGGAAACGACCACCGAGACTTCCTCGGTGGGTGTAGAAGGAATCACTATGTACAAGGAACCATGTGAAATCACCGGTGAAGCGGACCCTCTCCTGGGCCGTGAGAGGCCCGAAAAGGGCTGAAAACCAGATGGTGAGTGAGACAACCCCGATCGCTCGGAGAAATCTCGAGTACATAAGACCTCCATGGTTGATGATTTCTGTTTTCTTTTCTCACAATACCCTTGATGGCAAATAATTCAAGTGTACTTTTAATTTTTCTGTTTTATGGTAGAATCACAAAAGACACCAAAAGCGAGGGTAACAGATGCACAAATATTTTCTGGAACCGCTGGACGCGCATACAAATGAGGTCTTTGCCAGGATGCTCGATGCCAGTGGTGCCTGTTTGCACAAGGCTGAACATGGCAAGTACAAGAACGTGTGGGAATGCTCTCTCGGCGAACGTGATAGCCTGATCAGGAGCATTCAGCGACTCCAGCTGAGCTTCAAGGTCTGGAGGAGCTTCAAGGGCGGAACTATCGTGCGCTGGCGTCCAACGAAGAACCTTCGTCTCGTGCTCACTGTCAGATAGTGAGCACCCGCCCGAACGACTGACGTGTTCAGTCGGGCGGGCTTTTTGTTATCATAGGGTCATAAGAAGTAGTGGTAAAATATGAAAGCATAATGAACGAAGGAGGAACAGAAGGAGCAAGAAGAATAGAACCCGAATTGGAGGAGGGGGTTATTGGGGCTATTCATCCAGAAAGGCAGGGACCAAAAATTTTGAGAGGAGATGAACGATTGCCTGTTTTGGCTGAATTAAATAGATTAGATATTGAAATTGAAGAGCTTCAAGAGGAAATTGGACTGATGAATCCCGGGCTCGAGGATACCCAAGTGTTTGAGGAAACCAAGATGGATACATTGGAGAGGGTAGGGATGAACTTGGCTAAACGATTAGCAAAAAGAACTGATTTAAGAAAAAGCAAAAGAAAGCAAACAGTTGAAGTTTTAGACGATGATACAAGATATGAGATAGCAACACAAATAGGGATGGCAAGGATGAATCGAGATTCTAAGCTTGAGAGAAAAGCCGAACTTGAAGCACAGCTATATACTCCTGAAGAGTTGAGGAGAATGCAGGAAATAGAAGAAGATTTAGGGAGAAGAGTTAAATGGCGTTATTAGTATTAAATTACCAACTGGCCATGGCATAAACGTTAATTTTTCAGCAGAAAATGCAAAAAGTTGTTTCGAAAAAGTTGAGGGCGAAGAGGCAGAAAAATTTGTTCCAGTGGTTGGTGCAAGGTATCGTCTAAAATCTCCAAATAAACATAGAGACGACAATGAGATTGCAATTGATAAAATTGGAGATGATGGATTGGTGTGGGTGACTGCTCTTGGTAAGGGAAAGAAAAAATATCTAAGAGCCTCAAAGATTCTTCTTGAAAATTATAAAAAATTATAGTAATTCAAAAGGGCGGACTGGGTAGTCCGCCCTTGGCGTCGATCCGTGAGGATCAGTCTTCCTCGTGGCCCTTCGGCGTGAACTGCCGAAACCGGAGGTCGAGAACCGGCGAGCGTGCTGGTCGGCCTCGGCTCAAGCGCTGGATGGATCGAGCCAGGAAGATGTCGATGACTTTCTCTCTCAACGCCTTGCGCTGTAGACTGTTGAGATCTTCCATCTGGCCGATGACCAAGTTGATGGCCGAACTCTTGCTCTTCTCGAACAGCGGATGATGCTCGATCTTGCTGATCAAGCTCCCAACATCGATTTCCTCGGTCAGCATATATACTGCCTCCGATTACGAGTTTTAACACGAGTGCTTTTCTGCGTTTAATACTATCACAATTCAACTATATTGTCAAGTCTAAATTGTGGAAAACTTAAGAAAATAGCGAATCTATAGCCCTTTTTACGACCTTTCCTTCAACCTTACCTCTCAAGTCTGCCATGATTGACCCCATAAATTGTCCGACCTTAGCCTTATCGTTCATACCTGTTTCTGATTGTTTCTGCATAACAAATTTGAGCACTTCCTCGTAACTCATCTGTGGTGGTAAAAATGTTTCCAGTATTGCGAGTTCTGCCCTCTCTGTATCAGCCAAATCTTTTCTCCCACCCTTCTCAAATTGCTCTATTGAGTCTTTCCTTTTCCTAGCTTCGCGAGCAATTATAATGATTGCCTCTGTGTCTTGTAATTCCTCGTCTGGTCTTCTTCTGACTGCGACAAGTTCGTTCACAAAAGCAGCCGAGAGTCCTCGTAGAACCAAAAGACGCATAGCGTCCTTGGCTATCATGGCATCCTTAATCTGTGCTTTTATATCTGTTTGTAGCGACATGGTATAATCATAGCATGAACGTTTTTCTGGTCATTATCTTGGCCATTCTCGCTATCGCAAATGGCACCTTATTGTTTATTTTGATTAAAAAACCAAAGACGGACAATCAAGGTCAGGCCATGAATCTTATGAGCGAGTGGATGAAGCAAATCAAAGAGGGGACAGATCTCACCCGTCAGGAGATGCAGAAGAGTATTGGCACAACGAACAGAGAGATAAACGAGAGGCTCGATAATGCGACCAAAGTTATAGGCACAGTTTCTAAAGAGCTCGGTCACATGCAGGAGATTGGGAAATCGTTATCTTATGTGCAAGAGTTCTTAATCTCGTCCAAGAAGCGTGGAACTATTGGCGAACAGATTATGGAGGAGATGCTTCGCCAATCTCTGCCTGCAAATATGTATTCCATCCAATATCGTTTCAAAACTGGTGATGCTGCTGACAGTGTTATTAAAATTAATGATCGCTTGCTCGCAATGGACAGCAAATTTAGCATGGAGAACTATCGTGCGTATATAAACGCAGAGACGGACGAACAGCGTGATGCCATGCGCAAGTTCTTTGTGAGAGATGTGAAGAAGCGCATCGATGAGATATCAAAGAAATACATCTTACCGGAGGAGAACACTCTAGACTTCGCTCTTATGTATGTTCCGGCAGACGGAGTCTTTAACGAACTTTCCGATGACGTGGAAGTTTATGAATATGCTAGACAGAAGCAGGTGCACCTTGTATCACCATCAACCTTCTACTATTTTTTACAAGTTATTCTCATTGGACTCCAAGGTACGCGATTCAACGAGCAGGCACAGCATGTGCTCAAGGTCATACAAGGGCTTAGAAAAGATTCTGAGAAGTTTAGCGATAATTTAGCAGTTTTAAACAAGCATGTTACGAATGCCAAGTCGACCCTCGACCTTGTTGGGTCTGGTTACGAGCGTATTCACAGTAAAATTGGTGAAATTTCTACTATGAAAATAGAAACTCCTAAGGAGCCAGTAGCCATAGGCTTATCCACAGACGAATAAAAAAGTAGTTGACAGAAAATAGGAAGTATGATAGGGTACTAAGTAGGAACAAGTACCAAGTTAGCCAGCCCCCTCAGGCGCGCGCCCGGGGCTGGTGCTCACACTCCGCTGTGGCTTCGACAAGCTACACTGGGGTAGACCACGTCCGCTACGTACGGAGGAACATGTTGTGCCGTTTCCGTAACGACGCAGTCAAGCCGTCAGCGCATGAATAGGGAGCTTTTGGGGTAAACACCCAGATCGTACCTACACCCTGCCAACTGACCCGTTGTGATTGCAAAGATGACGTGTGCTAGGGCCGGCTCTCCTCGTGAGAGCCGGCCCTTCTGCTTTTATATATTGCCAAATTTGAACTTTTATGTAGAATATACAGCCTATGGCCATTCGACTGAGCTCAGGCCATGGTGAGTCAAATCGAAACCATGCCAACAGCTACAGCAATCAAGAAACCTAGAGCTAAAGTCACTCTCAAGACCGCTCCTAAAGCGGTTAAAAAGCCCGCAGAGCAGAGTAAAACAGCATTTGCGGTCATTGTGGCAGGGGGGAAACAATATCGGGTTATGGAGGGCCAAAAGATAAAGATAGAAAAGATCCTTGGAGATCACAAAGAAGGGGATTCCTATGTTTTCAAAACCGTATTGTTAAAGGGTGATGGTGAAGATTTAAAAATAGGCACCCCTCATCTTTCGAGTTCTGTTATGGCAGTTATCACTAAAATTAGCCGATACAAAACTGTGGATGTTATCCACTACAAGCAGAAGTCTAGATATTTCAAAAAGTACGGGCACCGCCAACCATACTTTGAAGTTAGAATTGATTCTATCAATTAGTTCGGTGTAGCAAGGCGTTTTTGAGGGTATCGGGGTCGGCGTATTCAAGTTCGGAACCAGTTGAGAGGCCTCGGCCGAGTTCGGAGAAGAGAATGTCAGTATCTTTAAATTTCTCTTTTATAAATATCGCCGTATTCTCACCTTCGGCATTGGCGTTCATGGCTAAGATTATCTCTTTCAAATCTTTCTTACTTTTTCCAATCCTTTTTTCTAACTCACTCACTCGTATTCTTTTTTGAGGTTCCTTTTCTAAGATGGGCAGTGAGCCACCAAGGATAAAGTAATAACCTTTGTACCCCCCGCTTTTCTCCACAGCATCGAAGTCTGCATCCCGAGGCACGAGCATGAGAAGTGTTCGGTCTCGGTGCTCGTCAGAACAAATATTACATATTGATTTTGCAGAGCCATTTTTTGTGAAATATCTTTTGCACTCTGTACACTGCAAAGTTTCGGTCTTGAGCCTCTCTACGGCATCCACAAAGGCCTGAGTGGTGCCCTTGTCGCGAGAAAGCAAATAATAAACAAACCTTTTAGCCTGTCTTGGCCCAATACCCGGGAAGTGGGAAAACATCTCTGCCAGAGTTTCAATGGAATTCATTCGGCAATTTTACCATGCCTGCCGGCAGACGGGTCAGAAATTCTCGAATTCTTCTTCGACTTTGCCAGATTAGGTTGTTCAATGATATACGCTATAATTCAGCTATAGCAAAAGATTGACGTATACGAATATGGGACAGATTGAAAAAGAAAGTTTAAAAAGATGAAAGCGTGAGCATTTACAGAAGGTTGTTTTGAAAGCTGTTCAAACGGCTGGAATGCTTAGTCTAGCTTTGGTTGCTCCCAATGTGATTAAATCAATGAAACAACTAGGTTTAATTCCTAAATCTCGACAAGGCGAATATGTAGCCTCCTCTGCCTCAAAACTTGCAAAAAGAGGGCTCCTAAAGTTTCAAAATGGTCGCTATGAAATTACCCCGATTGGGGAAAAAGTTTTGCGAAAGTGGGAACTGGAAGATTATATATTACCCAAAAACAAAAAGTGGGATAAAAAATGGAGAATTATTATCTTTGATATACCAGAAAAGAAGAGAAAAATTAGAAATCAAATAACAGACTTGTTCCGTCAGGCTGGTTTGTACAGGCTTCAGGACAGCGTATGGGTCTTTCCATATGATTGTGAAGATATTATAGGATTATTAAAAACAGATTTTGGTGTGGGTAGGGAAGTGATTTATGTCATTGCTGATTCGATTGAAAATGATAAACACCTGCGAAATGAATTTGGTCTTAGCTAGTACGTCAATCTTCAGCTATAGCAATATATTGATGTGTTTGAATAATTAACCATTATGAATAATTATTTACAAATCAATTAGTTGTCACTAACACAAACTAATCTAAAAATTCTTGAATTCTTCTTCGGCTTTACCGTAGTTACTGTAATCAATTTCGACGAAGGTATTGTGGCGGGTATGATAGTCTAAAACCACTTCTCCGAGAGGTCCGTTTCTATGCTTGGCAATAATTAAGGTCTTGCGCTGAACATCTTTTATTTTACCCGATTCGTCTCGATAATCAGCTTCATCCGCGTGGATAAACATGACAAGGTCAGCGTCTTGCTCAATGGAGCCTGAATCACGGAGGTCAGAGAGTTTAGGTCTGCCTCCCCGAGTTTCAACTGCACGAGAGAGTTGCGAAAGTGCTAGGACAGGGATCTGAAGTTCTCTCGCCATATGCTTTAGACCTCTCGAGATTTCTGTTATCTGCTGGACCATAGAGTCCCCGATACGAGCATTGGTCGGAGCCATGAGTTGGAGGTAGTCAACAACTAATAGTTTTAAATTCTTTTCAATTTTTAATTTTCTAGCGGCGGAGCGCATCTTCATTATTGTGTTACCGGCCTGATCGTCTATATATATGGGAGTCCGCGAAAGATCATCAAGAGCAGTTGAAATATTTCTAAAAATGTCATCACGCCAAGAACCTTCCTGCTTACGAATACCCTTTCGTATAATAGAAGCATCAACTTTGGATTGAGCTGACACAATGCGGTCCACGAGCTGATCCGCAGACATTTCTAAAGAGAAGAGGCCAACAGGGGTTTGGTGAAGGCTGGCAGTTTTCCTTGCAATATCGAGAGCCAAAGCCGTTTTACCAACTGAGGGCCTAGCGGCGAGGATGATTAGATCTGATTTCTGGAAGCCTCCTAAAATATCGTCTAAAGATTTGAATCCTGTTGGCACCCCGCGAAGTTCGTGCTCGGCCGAAGAGAGTTTGTCGAACCTTTCAAAAGCCTCTTGTAGGAGGGGAGTGAGGTCCTTAAAGTTTTCTGTCGAAGAAAAGTGCTGAGTGATATCAAAAACTTTTTTTTCTGCTTGGTCCAAAATATTTTCCAGTTCACCGGCTTCGTTAAAGCCAAGGTGCGAAATATATTCTGAAGCGTCTATTAGCTCACGCATCATAAATTTTTTGCGCACAATATCAGCATAATGCTTTATGTTTGCTGAAGAGGGGACAGTGGAGGTGAGTTCGGTAAGGAAGGAGACTCCGCCAACTCTCTCTAACAAATCTTTTTCTTTAAGTCTTGAAGAGAGGGAAAGAATATCAATTGGCTCGTGCTTGGCAAATAGCTCGAGCATCGTTTCGAGAATAACTCGGTGTTTTTCAAAATATAGAGAACTTGGACTAACCACGTCCATCACCTCGTAAATTGCATCAGGACGAAGCATGATAGAGCCAAGCAGAGCTTGTTCTGCCTCTAGGTTATGTGGAGGAACGCGAATCTTCAGTTGAGCTAAGTTAGATTCTTGCATCTGCTCATTTTACGCTTTGGTGTTTTCGAGGCAAGAAGACAATGGGGAAAATTAGGTGTGTAAGATGTGGAAAAGAAAAAACACCTTGGCACGTGGGGTGCCAAGGTGTCTATGCAGCTGTCAGAGTGGTACAGTCACAATCCCGTCAACCATGCCCCGACTCATTGCCTCAAAAGCGTCGAGATGGGTCTCCAGATCCATCATCTCGATGATTTCTCCTCTAGTGAAATGGGTCAGGCGCTTCCCTAAGATGGACACCGTTCTCTCGCGGTTGTCCTTTGTCCTTTGGAGAAGTCTTTTTGCCACTTTACTCAAATCGTCCGGGTTTTGATCGGGCGAGATCAAGAGTGAATTGAGACTGTTGTGAATCACGAAATGTGCCTCCACAACAGTGTAACGATAAGTGCAGACCTGCAGGAGGATGAATGCGGCCGAGTAGCACTGGCCGTAGACGACTGCTACCGTGGATGATCGAAGTTTCGTAATGCACTCGGCGATGAGGAAGGCTGCCTTCTCGAGTCGCCCACCATCGGAATTGATTTCTACGATGATGGGTTCGTTTGACTCTCGCTCGAGTCTGTTAAACGCCTCTACCACCTCGCGTGAGGTCTCCTCATCGATGTTCGAACTGATTGAGACCTTCCGTGGATAGTTTCCACGGATGAGTCTCACCACTACTTCTGGTGTGACATCCATGGATGGCTCCTGAGGGGGATTGACTTGCAAGAGTACTTCTGATAGCATTTTAACATACTACATAATTAGTGTCAATATGAATGAAAATAAAGATACTGGGGCAGGAAGTGAAGGAGTGAAGCCAGAAGGATTTACAGATAGAATTGAATATATTGATAGGAAGGGTAGTGCACACATATTTCACTCTACGGGTGAGTTAATGCAATTTAAGCAAGACGAAAACAATCCAGATAACAGATAACAAAAAGCCCCGCAGAAGCGGGGCTTTTTGTTTGTTATAATATTTCGTATGGTAGAAGCCCTTCGCTTTGGAAGTGTCGAAGAAGAACTAAAGTATCTGCGTTCGCGTGTGGAAGGTTTTCCTCAGAACCGTGATGCGATAAAAAACACTATTCTTGAGGCCCATAGAGAGCTTCCAGTTGGTATTAGACAAAGCACTGGAGTTAAACAAACACTTGAGAGTGTCGCGTCCGAACCTTTAGATGAGCAGCTGGACAAAATGATAAGTGTTACGAGGAGTAAAGGGGTTTTCCACGCTTTGTCTGTGGCAGAAAAGCTTCAAGACTGGAAGCATGAAGATGACTTCCACGACCACCTTGTGGAGTATGTGAGACAGGGGTTACAACCGAAGGGAGCAGAGAAGGGGCCAATGTATCGGGCTCTCAACATGACTCTTTTTGAGGTAGTCATGCCTGATTCTTCATCAAATCCTGAACAGGGTAGTCAGACCCTGAAGATTTTGATATCTGGGATGGAAAGTTTTTACGCAGGAATGATTTCTGTTTCAGAGCAATCAACAATTGGAAAGAATTACTTTGTCATCGAGGTGGCCAACAGTGAGGGGAGTGAGGAGGCAAACTTTTTTGTTTCTGTGCCAAACGAAAAGAAAGCTCTTTTTGAAAAGCATCTGCGATCTGTCTTCCCCAATGTCAGTCTCACAGAAAGAACTCGTGACTATAATATTTTTGCCGAGCATGCCTCGACTACCGCCGCTGTAGCAGAACTCAATTCGCCGAGTGCGTATCCACTCAAAACTTATGACGAATTTGATCACGACCCATTGAATGCTCTTCTCCAGTCTTTTTCTAAAATACCCAAAGACGGCGCCGGAGCAGCTCTACAAATCATGATTAATCCTCAAGGAGATCTATATGCTAAAAAGTATCTTCATGCTCTAGACAAAATCCAAAAAGGAGAGAAGCCTTCCGAAGCCATGGCCGAGAGGAGTGTTTTTGGAGAACTCGCTCATGGTATTGGAGAAGTTCTTACTTCTAAGAAAAAAAAGGATGAGAAAGATATTTTGAAAGTTGATGCCCAAGCTGTGGAAAGAATACAAAAGAAACTAGCTAGCCCGATTGTCGCCACCAATATGCGAATAGCTGTCTCAGCACCTAACCAAAACGAAGCAGAACAAGTTCTGGCAAGTATTGCCTCGGCCTATAATCAATTGGAACTTCCCGGAGTAAACAAACTTAATTGGAGAAAAGCTAAGGGTAAGAAATTTTATAGAGACTTCACTTTCAGGCTTTGGGATGAAGATGAAATCTTACCTTTAAATTTAAGAGAGCTCACCACCATTCTCCATTTCCATACTATTTCCCTGGCTGGCGCAACTCAACTTAAGGTGGCCAAAGCTTCAGAAGCGCAAGCTCCTCTCACTCTGCCTCTAGCCGGGACGCTTCTTGGGGTGAATCATTTCCATGGTGTCGATAGAAATGTTCACATAAGCTATGAGGATAGATTGAGACACCTTTACGTCATTGGTCAGACGGGGACAGGTAAATCAACTCTGCTCAAAAATATAATTATTCAGGACATGAAAGCGGGCAATGGAGTTTGCATGATAGACCCGCACGGGCAAGATGTTCAGGACGTTTTGGCTAATGTCCCACCAGAAAGAGCCAATGATGTCATCTACTTCGATCCAGCCTCTACAGACAGACCACTTGGATTAAATATGCTTGAGTACGACATCTCTCGACCAGAGGAGAAGACTTTTGTGGTCAATGAACTCTTCAATATTTTTCAAAAACTTTATGGCAAGGTGCCAGAGAGTATGGGCCCGATGTTTGAGCAATACTTTAGGAACGCTACTATGCTCGTCATTGATGACCCCTCCACTGGTTCAACTCTTTTGGATGTTTCTCGAGTGCTAGCGAATAAGGAATTTAGAATGCTGAAGCTCTCCAAATGTACGAACCCTGTCGTAGCTCAATTTTGGCGCGAGGTAGCCGAGAAGGCTGGTGGGGAAGGGGCTCTGGCCAATATCGTGCCCTATATAACCTCAAAGTTTGATGTTTTCTTAGCAAACGAAATAATGCGTCCAATTATTGCTCAAGAAAAATCTTCCATAAACTTCCGCGAGATAATGGATAACAAAAAAATTCTTTTGGTCAATTTAGCGAAAGGTAGACTCGGTGATGTGAATGCCAATCTGATTGGTCTTATCTTGGTTGGTAAAATTTTGATGGCGGCCCTCTCTCGCTCGGGGGAGCAGAGTTTTCCTCCTTTTTATCTACATATTGATGAGTTCCAAAATGTTACTACCACCTCTATTGCCACTATTCTCTCCGAGGCACGCAAATATAAACTCTCACTCACCGTGGCGCACCAATTTATCAAACAGCTTGAGGAGGAAATTAAAGATGCGGTCTTTGGTAACGTCGGCTCCATCATCTCCTTTAGAGTTGGGGCTGATGATGCAGAATATTTGGAAAAGCAGTTTTCTCCAGTTTTCACCGCTAAGGACCTTATGAATATTGATAACAGGCACGCTTATGTGAAGATGCTCGTTAATGGCAGACCAGAGAAACCCTTTTCACTCGAGACTCTAGCTCCAATTGAGGGAGATAGGGAGAGTATCGACAGGTTGGCCGAAATGACTAAACTTAAATATGGTAGAAACAGGGAAGATGTAGAAAAGGAAATTTTGGCAAAGTATGGAAATTCAGGGGAAAAAGTAGTATAAACTAGGTGCCTACAAATAATCAATAAATATGTTAGAAAGAGAGCCAAGCAAGCCAGCGATGAGTAATTTAGAAAAAGCCGAATTAATGGCTACTATGGAGGCCGATATTTTGCAGGAGGTAAAGGACTTAGATAATAAGAGACTTAATGATATGGCCGAAGATGCCCACAAAATAGCGGAGACCATGAAAGCAGATAGTGAAGAAAGAGGCCTCGTGTTAGGAAGAGAATACGACATCATAAGCTTGAGAGCGCTTATTTTAAACAATATTCTTACAGATCGACTTCTAAAATAAAGCTTTAGGCTTTGGAAATCTTAGGGTATGAGAGATAATATATTATTAATTGATAGAGGTAATCAAAAACAATGTCATTAGATAATCCAAGAATAGATAAAGACGAGGCTCTGATTGCGGCTGAAGCCGAAAGGTCCGTACGTGATTTGGCTAGAGAGACTGGAGTTAATCCAGCCACAAAGGATATTTTTGACAAACGAGCAGAACAAAGGGGAGAAGAAGCTCTAGCTGTTCACAGAGAGAAAAAGGAGTCCCTGAAAGGGTTAGTGAACCCTGAACTCAGAGAATTTAGGGAAAAACTAGCTGAGGTAAACAATCAGCTAGAAAGAGAATTTGGGACCGAGTATAAAACTGGAATTTTTACTCCCACATTGCAAAGTTGGGAATTTAACGATGGGACAAAAGATCTTAAGTTCATTCAGATAAACGGTCTGTTAATGAGTACCGGCGACGGTCATTTTGAAGGAGTTGGTCCGTTAGGAAAAAAGTTGGAAACGGTTGCAATTCTCTGGGCAAAGTCATTGGGAGGTAAATTGAGAGGGCAAGATGAACCTGACCAATACGTTCTTGATGCCTACAAACATGATCCAGATGTCAAAGCTCTGATTGATAGGTTTATTGAACTTACCAGAGAATATCGTACTCAGAGTCGGAGTATAAGTGAAGTAATAAGTGAAAAGAAAAGACTTTATGGAAAGGCTGAAGGCGTAAATACTTTCCTAGAAAGAATAGGTATTTCTCAAAAAATTCCGTCAGATTTTAACCCTGATGAAATTAAAATTTATCAATTCGAGAGAGACAAGGACACGGGTAAGATTGATGATATTGCTAGGAAGATTATCTGGTCGTTTGGGGTGTTTGATAACCTGAAAATAACTAAAGAGATGGAAAGGGATTTTGGTGATGATCTCAAAATTTTAGAGAACAAACTTGGAGATATAGCAACTAGCTTGAGAAATGTTTCAGATTATGCGTACTCGAAGGAGGCAAAACAGGCGTTTGTGGAGGCACTTCAATCTTCGGAAACCGGGAGAAGGTATCTAGTGGCAATCAAGAGTACCATGGAGAGAGGGCACTTTTTGTACACTGTCCAAGGTTAAATCCTCTCTATTTTTGGACCAGTAGGTGAATCCTCTACGATGAAGCCTTTAGCTTCTATTTCATCTCGAAGTTCATCGGATTTTTTAAATTCTTTGCTAGCGCGGGCTTTCTCTCGCTTACCTATTAATTCCTGCACATCTGCTGGTATATTTTTTATTTCAAATTCGTTGTTCTCAAGATCAAGCCCGAGGATTTTATCAAATTCTAAAAGAGTCGTTTGCTTATCTCCCGCAGAGATGCTCTCATCTTTTATTAAATTCCAAACCACGGCAAGTGCCTCTGGCGTATTCAAATCATTTTCTATCGCTCTCACGAAATCCTCGTGGTAACTTGAGATAATCTCACCTTCGTGGACACTCGGTGTCCACATGAAAATCTTAAGCTTTTTCAACGCATTTTGCGCGGCATCTAGGGCTTCCCAAGTAAAATTAGTTGGAGTTCTGTAGTGGGAGAGGAGGAAGAGATAGCGCAAAGCAAGAGGAGAGTAGCCCTTCTCAATAATTTCTGATAAATAAACCACATTGCCTTCTGACTTGGCAATCTTCCGACCATCTATTTGCACATGAGCTCTGTGTAGCCAGTAGGTCGAAAAAGGGGTTTTACCCGTAGCTGACTCCGACTGGGCTATCTCGTTGTTGTGATGGACCGGTATGTGTTCTATGCCTCCCGTATGGATGTCTATTTGCTCGCCTAGAAGGGCTAGAATCATGGCCGAGCACTCTATGTGCCAACCGGGGAAGCCTGTGCCCCAAGGAGACTCCCAGCCCTTATCTCCAAATTTCCAGAGGGCAAAATCTCTTTGGTTTTTCTTTTCTGAATTTTCGCCAATTCTTGATTCTTCCTTTTCCCCAGAAACACCTCCTAGCCTTCCGTACTCTGGAAATTGTGATACATCAAAATAAATTCCATCTGTTGTTTTGTAGGTATAACCCCTTTTCTCTAAAGTCTCAATCAGTTCAATTTGTTGAGGGACGTAGTGGCTGGCATAAGGGAAGTGGGTACCTTCTGTCTCGATATTTAATTTTTGAATATCTTCTAAAAATTCTTCTGCATACTTGTGCCCAAGTTTGTGCATGTTCTCAAGTGTCGGCTCGAGCCCCTCACTTCTAAGCCCTACCGACATCTTGTCCTCGCCTAAGTCTCCGTCAGAAGTGAGGTGTCCAAAGTCTGTAAAATTTATAACTTGATTTATCTTGAAGCCTTCTATCTCCAAAGTTCGACGAAGAATGTCTGTAAATACGTACATCGAGAGATTACCTATGTGCTGGGTTCCATAGACTGTCGGGCCACAATGGTACATTTTTACTTCTCCACTTTTTAGTGGCTTAAGTGGCTCCAATTTGCCGGAGAGGGAATTATGGACGGAAAGCATTAGCTTTTAGTATAATGGGGGGAATGGATTTCGCAAAGAAGTATTCGGTAATAATCGCGGGTCTTATAATAACCGCGATTCTTTTTTTCTATCTTGGAAATCAATACGGTAGAGAGGAGGCGAAGATTCTTAGTGCTCAAAGTCAGCTGGCTAACACCAAAGAAGGCATGCCAGAGAAGGTTGACTTTGCTCCATTTTGGAAGGCTTGGTCTATCTTAAACGAGGACTACGTGCCCACAAGTACCACGACAAAGATAGCCACATCGCAAGATAGGCTCTGGGGAGCTATTGGCGGGATGGTTTCCTCGTTAGGGGATCCTTACACGGTTTTCTTTCCTCCTGTTGAGTCAAAAAAGTTTGCATCCGAAATCAAAGGAAGCTTTGGTGGGATTGGCATGGAAGTTGGGCAAGAGAACGGAATTATTACTATCATTGCACCTCTCAAGGGAACTCCAGCTGAAGCGGCTGGCCTTCTTGCTGGAGACAAAATCATAAAAGTTGATGACCATCTTACTGCCAACTTATCTGTAGAAGAGACTGTTGGCTTCATGCGGGGACCTGAGGGCACCAGAGTGACTCTCACTATCATGCGTCAGGGCAAAGCTCCATTTGATGTGACAATTGTGCGTCAGATAATTAATGTGCCGATTATAGATACAAAGGAACTTGATGGAGATATTTTTTACATCGCTCTTTATAGCTTCACAGAGAATTCAGCAGAACTCTTCCGTGGGGCCTTACGCGAGTTTATACAGTCGGGGGGTAACAAACTTATCCTTGATCTTCGAGGTAACCCAGGAGGATATCTTGAGTCGGCTATAGACATGGCCTCATGGTTTCTACCACCCGGGACAGCGGTGATTCGGGAGGATCACGGAGAGGGAAAGGATGAGAAGGTCTATCGTTCTCGGGGGTACGATATTTTTACCAACAGATTGAAGATGGTTATCTTGGTGGATGTGGGCTCGGCTTCAGCTTCTGAAATTTTGGCTGGGGCTCTCTCCGAGCACGGCGTTGCCACTCTAATTGGGCAAAAAACTTTTGGTAAGGGATCTGTCCAAGAGCTTGTGCCCGTGACGGCAGACACCTCTATCAAAGTCACTGTGGCTCGTTGGCTCACTCCCAATGGTCACTCAATCTCTGGGGAGGGAATCACTCCAGCTATAGTGGTTAAAAGGGGGGAGGAAGATATTAAGATGAGCAAAGATGCTCAATTAGATCGCGCAGTTAAGTTTTTGACCACAGGTAAATAGTTCGAGAAGCTCACTATAAATATATGAAAGTTATTCTGCTTAAAGATGTGAAGGGGCTTGGTAAAAGATACGAGGAGAAGAATGTCTCCGAGGGATATGCCTCAAACTTTTTGGTACCCAAAAAGCTAGCAGTTTCTGCTACCGGTTCGGCGGGAGCACAAATGAAAAATTTAAAAGAAAACGAATTCCAGAACCAAGAAGCTAGAAGCAGGCACCTAGAAGTTGAAATCCACAAACTATCAAATACCACCATAACGGTAAAGATGAAAATTAATGAAAAGAATCATCTGTTTGCTTCTTTAACGCGAGAGAAAATTTCGGAGTTATTGAAAGAAAGAGATATAGATGTTCCTGCCGATTGTATTAATTTAAAGCAGAGCATTAAGGAGGCGGGGGTGCATAGTATTTCGGTCAAAATAGGGTACAAAGAAACCCATTTCAATCTCAATATAGAGCCGGCCTAAAAGAAAAGTCCCCAAAAAATGGGGACGGTGATGCTTAGCAATCCGCGATGGCCATGCTTTCATCGATGCAGTGGAGGCTCATCTCTCGGGCGGTCAGGGTGTTCCGCCGAGCGATTTCCTCATCGCACCACTCGACGATGCAACTCAAGGGAGGGCTCGTTTTGGCGGTGTCACCTCGGCTGACGTGGGCGCAGAATTGCTCGAGCAGGTCCATCTGACCGTTGGCTCGAATTCTGATGCCGATGCTCTTGCCGAAGTGGCGGAGGCTGACCTGGACCTCCTCGTTGGACTTGCCGTGGAAGTCGTACCCACTTCCCTTGGCCATGTTCCCGTAGACACAGGAGTCATAGCATCGTCCGTCGAACTCTCCCACAATCGCTGCCCTGCGGAGCGCGAGGATAGAGTCAAACGGCATGTACCGGATCTGGTGGATGAAGAAAGCGTGAGCTTCTTCGATGCTCACGCGGTGATGGTGGTTGGGCTTCAACCGCAACCTATTTTGCATAAGCCGAGCTCCCAGGTGGAAAGGTGGAGGAGAGGGACAACAAAGGTACAACAGCCAAACCAC
This sequence comes from Patescibacteria group bacterium, assembly GCA_038058485.1. Lineage (GTDB taxonomy): Bacteria > Patescibacteriota > Minisyncoccia > Phycocordibacterales > Zambryskibacteraceae > JAIFWN01. The sequence goes on from JBBUBA010000036.1 coordinate 16,746, forward strand.
AATCTACCACTGTAGAGCTTAAAGTCAATCCTAGACTACACTCACCACTTTCTTCTTCAGAACCTTGTTATCAAAATGCATCTTCCTTTTGTATGAGAGAACGACCTTGCCGTCTTTGAGAGCAAAGAGGGTGTCATCCTTACCTATGCCAACGTTTTTTCCCGGTAGGGTGTCTGTACCTCGCTGACGCACTAAAATCTGGCCCACCTTAGCTGTGCCTCCATGAGTAATCTTAATACCGAGATATTTTGGATTACTGTCGCGCCCGTTTTTAGTTGTACCAGCTGATTTCTTATGTGCCATGATCTTTACGGTGAGTTAGTCGAACCGTATACTTGAGACATGAGTATAACCGAGGAATTTCATTTTGACAAGGAGGGTAATGTTCTGCCTACTGGCTGGCGGGGGGGCTTCAGGCGCTACTTTTTGACTGTGGTCATCATACTTGTAGCCACATTTTCCTTTGGAGTAGGGAGGTTGACAGGGGAGAAGAGGGAGGGAGTTAGCATCAATTACGATTCCAGTTTATTTGAAAATACAAAAGCTCCTGTTCAGGCTACAGTGGGTGAGGGGAGTGTTGTAGCCTCAAGCCAGGGGACTAAGTACTACTATTCCAACTGTCGGAACACAATTTCGGAGAAAAATAAGGTTACTTTTGCCACTGCTGTCATGGCGGAATCGGCAGGCTACACTTTAGCCGCCAATTGTAAGGCTAAATAAAGAAAAATCCCTCCACGGTTTGGTAGCCGTAGAGGGAAGTTGATCAAGCCGTACGTGGTTGGCGAAAAGCGGGAAATATCATCTGTATAGTCATGAACCACACGACGATGTTCGCTGTTGCTCCAATCAAGGCTGCGCCCAGCGACCCCATTTCCACCGTGACGAAGAAAAGCGTGTAGAGCAAAATTAGAGTGAATGGGTAGAAGCAGAAAATAGCCAGCACACCGAGACCATAGACTAAGGCTATCGGTGTCTTTAGCCACCAATGACGTGGTCCCCGGAGCCAGCTGAGGAAAAGGTCTCTTGTTACCCTATCTGACTGGATGAGTCCTGCCACTCCCATCCAAACAGCGACCAACAGCATGAGGAGGTAGGACCAGAGGTAGGGCAGGGATGGTTGCGGTCCGTAGACAGCATTGATCCACGACATAGGGCACTCCTAGAGAAATTTAGGTTGTGATAAGGGGCGTTTCTTACCTCTTTCTGTAATTATTTTGGATGTAAGTCAAGATTACAGCCTATTTTGACCAAGCTAATTTAGAATCGGTTAATACTTTGACCATTAATATGGCTTAACAGAGCCACGGATAAATGCATTAAACCACAAAAGTCCTTGACAAACAAGGTGAAAGGTGATAGTATAAGGAGGAATCAGCCAGTGCGCTGGTTTTTGCTTCTAAGGGGTACTCTATTCGGTCATTCGCCCCTAGAATTTAAAAGTTTAATTTCTTGTTATTTTACAGCTCGTATCGCTTAGTCTCGCCCTTGCTCTATCGGGTCAGCCGACTCCTACGTCAATTGTTCAAAGGGTTAATCCCGTTGCGCAAATTGCCAAAATAGCCGCTACAGACCCCAAAGAGATAAAGTCCGAAGACTATCAGCCGATTACGGATCCCCGGAACGTCAAACGTTTCGTTGAAGATTATTTCTCCGATATCCCACTTCTTAAGAAAATCGCTTTTTGCGAATCTACATATCGTCACTTCAACAAGGACGGTACGGTGAAGAGGGGAGCAGTGAATAGCTTCGACGTTGGCGTCATGCAGATCAATGAGTTGTATCATGACAAGGATGCTAACGCACTTGGATACGACATCGAAACCATTGATGGCAACGTGGCCTTCGCCCGCCAACTCTACGAAAGAGAAGGATCGAAGCCTTGGAATTCCTCCTCCCTTTGTTGGGATAGGTCAGAGGATCTGGCAATCAACAGATAAGAAAAACAAAATCCCCCGCCTAGGCGGGGGATTTTGTGTTATATTGGTCAAGGATTTTGAACCTGACACCCTAACGTTGGAGCGTAAATGAAGAAGTTGGATAGGGGACACGCCGTTGTTCTCTCGCCGAGCCACATCAGACAGTACTCCACCGATCTCATGTATCCGCGGTGGGATGAGGAGAAGAAGGGAGACATGAGTATCTTCGTTCTCGCCAACTTTCCTGACGCCTTCCGGTCGGGGAAGATGACTCTCCAGAACATCGAGATGGGGATGAGGATGGGGAGGAAAGAAGCTCCTCTCCTGACCGCCTGCAGTCTGGTGGTCATCTTCCTCTGTCCAAGTCACCTCGACATCATCGAACCCCTGATGGGTGCCGTGCCACAAGGCAAGCTCTGGTGGGTAATCTGTAAGCATGCCGAAGTGCCGGCCAAGAAGCGTCTGAAGGAGGCTGGGCTCTCCTCCGCCTACGATGGACAAATCTTGGTTATCGGTGACTGCAGTGGAGAGAACGAACTCGGCTATCTCATCTGGCATCTCCAGAGCAGGGGAGAGGTCTCCCTCACTCGCCCCTACGAGAAGAGCAAGCCTAACGACAAGCCCTACGAACCCGTAGCACATCCGCACTAAGCATCTTATCCCGCTCACTCCTTACCGAGTCTGCGGGTTTTTATTTAAACGAAAACAGCTTATTCGAGAGGATTCTTTATAGGGAAGTGGTGTGTTCTAATTATACCAGTGTCGCACAATGTATCTTTGCGGTACTATACGGGGCTAGAGGGTCTCCCCCATTGATGGGATTTTTAAATGACGATGTGGAGCATATCCTCTTCTAGTGTTTGCACTCAAACTTGAGGCTAGCGTCATTGTTTGTGATCCGTATTTCCTATCAATTTTGTCTACGGTATTAAATATTTCGTTCCATTTCTGTTTTTTGACCCCGCCTGCCGGGCCCGGCGGGCAGGCACTTCCCTCCTCAAAAAGACTTTCCGTAACAAATCTTTCTGGTATTAGACCACTCAAAGTGACACCAGTTGCCCTATATTGGGTGTTGTACTCATACAAAGCATCAAAAGTCTTCTTAATTTCTTCAAAAATTAGCATTGGAGACTGCAGGGCTCTCGTTAGGGGGATCTCGAACCGCTGGTATCTAAATTCTTGAGTTTTGAGAAAATAAAATATTCGTCGCGCAAAAAGTTTTTGTGAGCGCACCTTATTTGATGCATGCTCTACATTTCTAGAAAGTTCCGAAAGTAAAAAGTTTCTGTCTGTAGTTACTGATGAGAAGGTTCTGGTAGCTTGAACGCTCTTTTGGCCCTCATGTGTCTCACCGCCCACCTTGTATACAGATATGCCTCGAAGTTCGTGCCAAGTTTCTAGATATGGTCTTGAGAGATTCTCCACCACCCAATCTTTAGATCTTCCGATAAAATCAAATGCTGTGCGGATACCAAATCTTTGCATCCCCGAAGCAGTCGAGGGCCCAATGCCCCAGATCTTGCCTATTTGCATCTCTCTTAAAAATTCTGGTATATCGGAAGGTTTAATAATGGTAAAGCCGTCTGGCTTGTTCCACTTGCTAGCTACCTTGGCTATGACTTTCGTTGGTCCGAGTCCAAGGCTAAAGGTCATGCCAAGCTCTGTTTGTAAGGCGAGCTTTATAGATTTGGCTATGTCGGCGTAAGAGACCCCCGGTCGTTCTAGGTCTGTAATGTCGGCAAAGCACTCGTCTATAGAGTACTCCTCCACCCTATCGGTGAAGCGTCGCACAATATCGTACATCCTCTGGGCGAAGATTCCGTAATTGTGATAGTTGCTGTTGACCACAATTGCTTCTGGATAAAGTTTACGAATTTGATACACAGGCATGCCTCTGTATATACCAAGGCGTTTAGCCTCTTGACTCATAGCCGTGGCAATGCCTCTCTCCTCTCCTGTTACAACAGGCTTACCTTTGAGTTTGGGATTCAAAGCAATTTCGCAAGAGGCGAAGAATCCATCCCCATCCACGTGGACGATAGCCTTGCTAATAATCTTGTGCATTATTTATATTTTCTTATGACAGCGCGGACAATGGCGGGGATTTTTAATTCGTTCTCTGGGTAGATGTCCTTGTACTTATCATTAGACGCTTCGAGATAAACTTTGTTACTCTTCCTATTGACGCGATAATATTTCATAGTATATTCGCCATCCACTTCGGCTATGACGATGTCTCCGATTCTTGGGCTGGCTCCCCTCTCAACCAAAACCATATCACCAGGCAAAATTCCTGCGTCAAGCATAGACTCGCCCTTAACTTTGAGCATGTAAGTCGCTTCCTTCTTCTCCACTAGCCACTCATCCAAACTCATGGTGTCTATTAGTTCTTCCGAGGCACTTGTAGGAAAACCGGCTTCCACCACTCCCAAGACCCTTATCTCGCCCAAATTTTTAGGAATGAGTCTCCCTGTCTCATCTTTAGCAATAAATCCTTTATCAATAAGCTTCTGGGCAAAGTAATGCACCGCCGATTTAGACTTGTAGCCCAAAAGATTTTGAAGCTCCGAATAACTCGGCATTCTCCTCTCCTCCCTATAAAAATCCGCAATTTTAGCTACCTCTAGTTCCATCCCGTTAGAAGCAGGTCTCGGTCAGCGAGCCTTGCTTGATTAGGTGGGTTATAAATCTTTGAAAAATTTTCATATCTTAGATATGGCTCCTATTGAAACCGTGACCGAGGCTTCTAACGGGATCCATTCCCTAAGTATACCATGGCTTTAGAACGATTGTTCTAAAGTTTTATTTTGGCCATGTCTGAAATAAAACGAGAAAGCTCGCTTTTTTTCTTTAAATTTTCTTGAGTCAACAAGTTCTATATCTAGTCCGACTTCTTCCTTAACTTCTCTAATAGCAGCTTGATTTGGATCCTCATCTAATTCAATGTGGCCACCGACAGAAAGCCAGATCCTATATTTATCATGTAACCTCAATAAAACCCTGTTTTTGTGAACAATGAAGACTTCAACTGTAAAATCAATTTTTTCGTGTATGTGGGGCATTCACTCTATTGTCTCCCATTTCTAAATAAAGAAAAAGCCACCTGGACTAGGTGGCCCGTCTAGAACTGATTTGGTTCGAGAACGTAGTTGTTCTCTAAACAAACGAGCGGGATTGGTTGTGGGTCGGCTAAGCCGATATCATTTGGTGGCATCGTACTCCCCTTTGAGTGTCTTTGTTAACCATACTCTCCCACCCTCACTTAATCAAATTATCTACATTGCTTGTTTGGGGACTATCAATCTATAAATATCTGCAAGGGTGAAGGCGAGGCTCATGAGTATCGGACCGAAAATAAAACCCGCTACACCAAAGGCGGAAATACCTCCAATGACGGAGAGAAACATGAGAAATGGATGCACTCTACTCGCTCTACCGTAAAGATATGGTGCGAGGAAGTTATCGACCATGCCGACAATAATGGCACTCCACGCCAAGAGGCCTATGGCTGTGCCAGTGTGTCCCGTGAGGAAAAGGAAGGCTATCCCAGGAATAAGGACAAGTGCTGTGCCAATACCAGGAATAAGAGCGGTAACAGCAGCCACTGTACCCCAAAGGAAGGCCTCCGGAACACTAAAAATGAAGAAACCAAGTCCAACTAGAGTGCCCTGAATGGCCGCTATCAAAAGAGATCCACGAACAACTGAGTTTATCGTCACAGAGAGTCGCGAAAGTATCTCATCATCATGCTGATCCTTAAGTGGCGAGAGAGACACAAGCATTTTTCGCAGATACGTTCCATCTTTAAGAAAGAAGAAGGCTGCTGCCGTAGCAAGCAAAATATTGAAGAATATATTTGCCGTACTTGAGGCCAGTGGTGCAAAATGGTCGGTAGCCCAAGCAAAGATTTTATCCACAACCTCACGAATATTGATATCTAAGTTAGGGAAGATTCCACCAAGTTTTGTCTCAACAATTTGAGAAATTTCTTCAAAGCTTCCTGTTTCTCCACCTTGTACTCGGAGGTAAAAGCTGTGGGATTCTTGGTAGATATTTGCTGTGAGGAAAGAAATGACAGATACTGCGACCAAGACTACGACAAGAGTTAACACCAGAGCGGCGAGTCCCCTTCTTTGGCCGAAAGCCCGAGTCAGTCTCTCGTGTAGTGATGAGAGCACAACGGCAAAGATTGCTGCTACAGCAAGGGTCGGTATAAACGATTTAAAAATAAGAAAGCAAAGACCTGCTGTTATTAACGAAAGGATGAAGAAAAAAACAAGCTGGGCACTTTTGTAATTTGCCATTAGAGGCAGTATATCAAAATTATGGAAAATTCGTAATGAAAACGCCGCGAGTTAGGCGGCGGGGTGAAGGTGTTGCCACTCATCCCATTTGTACTGGAAGAGCAACTGGTCCATCTTGCGGGACCACTCAAGGAAGGTCACTTGAGTTTTTAGAAGAGCTGTGTCCTCCTCCTGTTTGACGATAAGGATGATCTTACCGCAACAGTTTGTCTTGACTCTGTTGTTGGCGTAATACAGAGATCCTGGCCTACGTCCGCACGCGGGACACTCGGAGATGTCTGGCATGTGCTCCCCTGTTAAGGACTGGATTTGATGGTGCCAAGCTCAATACATGCAAGTGCATTTGCCCACGCCCTGAAGTGACAGTCTCCTGATCCAAGGAGGCCCTCCCCAAAGGGCTCCTCAGTCATGGTTGACTCCTCCCCGGGAAAATAACGTGACTGTCCCTTCGACTGTGTACTAAAAATGCGAACGATCCCCTCTTCCTCATCATCATCAGCAAACGCATTGGGAAACTTCTCCATCACTAAATTCTCTGGTCGTCCTGTTTCCCCATAGGCGGTCATCCTGTCTCCTGTTCATTGCCCTAATTAATTTTACACCTAAATTTTCGATGAAAAAAGACCGCCTTCATTGTTCACAAATTATATAAAAGAAAAAGAGCGTCAGGTGTTAGCTGGCGCTCGTCAAGATTTTTCCTTCGTT
>JBBUBA010000037.1:0-3937 GCA_038058485.1 Patescibacteria group bacterium
ATTTTGTGAATGAATTGGGGGCGAAGAATATTTTTTGCACGGTTTGGGAGGTGATCAGTGAATATGTCACGGCGGACACCCTGGCTGATTTCAAGTTGTAGAGTAATGTATATAGGGTGTAAAATCCGGTCATGGCCAGAAAAAGCGCCGCCAAAGTAATGAGACCCGAGGCTGAGGTGGCGGTCGAAGTCTGAAATGAAGGGATAACTCAGACGGGGTACCTGATCAGTGCCGTGACGGATGATCGGTATGGTTTGCGTTGGAGCGACGAAATGGCGATTCGGTTGTTGAACCAGGTTGGCGGTTTGGTTGGTGAGAGACTTGAGGATTTGCCCGATTTAATGCGAGTGATTAAGGAAAACCATTTGACAATGGAGCAGATTCTTAGTGCTTATACCGTCAGCCGGGAGGAGTTGGAGTTTTGGGCTGGTGATTTGGAAAAAATGATTGAGATCGCCAATGATCATTTGCGGGAACAGGCGGCGAGAAGATCTTTGGACGCCGGTGTGATACTGGAGTTAGACCACACGGTGCCGGTAACGGCCTATCGAGGCGCATACGGAATTAATTTGGCTAGAATTTTTGGCCGAGGGACTGAGAACGACGAGGCTTGGCGAACGGCGTTCATGACGCCACTTGAAGCTTACGCGAAGATGATAAATTCAGATGATGGCTGGTTTAACTATGAAACGGTGAAAAGATTTGTCTATTGGTGCCGCCAATCGGTTGGACTACCCCCGGATTTGGTTTTTCGGGAGGAAGGTGGCGATGAGGCGACTTTGGTTAAAAAGTAATGCCGATTTGACAATTGGTATTACCGATGATATAAGTAGTATTACTATGGTGGGAATTTCAACTGTAACAACAAAAGGACAGGCAACGATACCGGAGGCGATCAGGTCGTATTTGGGTATTGTCCCCGGAGACAGTCTCTATTTTGAGATTGACCCAGCGGAAAAGGTGGTAAAGTTCAGGCGGAAACCAAAAAGTATTGTTGATGAGCTGGCCGGATCTTTACACTCTAGCGTCCCGTATATGGATATTTCGGCAGCGAGACAAAAGGCCGGCGAGGCATTAGGAAAGATATATGAAGCAAAGAAGAGTTGAAAGTATCTGTCTGGACACTAATGTCATCTTGAGGTTTCTTTTGGATGACGACTCAGCCTTGTCCCGACAGGCTAGGAAAAAGTTTAAGGATGCCGAGGGGGGCAAAAGATTGATTTACTTAGATGAGGTGATTTTGGCGGAGACGATTTGGGTTCTGTTGAGCGTTTATAAGATGGAAAAGCAAGAAGTCTGTCGAATAATGACCAAACTTTTGACTGTCAAATGGCTGGTAAACCCGAGAAAGGGGTTAATGCTGGCCGCCTTATCGTTGTTTTCTAAGACAAAACTCCATTATCCCGACTGCTGGTTATATACGGTAACCAATAATCTTGGTCATATACTGGAGACTTTTGATTTGGACCTGATGAGGAAGGTGTCCGAGAAATAATTCCAAAAAACCCACAGCGTGATTGACTATACGGAGGTGGAGAGCCTAAAGGGACGGGGTAAAAGAAATTTTGTCTATTCTTGGCTGACAGGGTGAAAAAAATGGAGACTGTCGTTTGGTTAAATTCCCCATATCTTTTGGATCTTAGACTACTGTCTAGTTTCTGGGGAGCAGTATACGAGGAAAAATTGATATAATTTCGTTAAAAGGGGTTAATTATAAATATGGAAGTTGGAAATCCAGAAGCATCAACACAACTACTAAAACAGAAGTATGACCTTCACAAAGCATCCGAAGTAGACTCGGCTGCAAGACGTAGTGAAGCCCGTACAGGGGAACGTGTACCTCAAAACCCTCTCGATCGTATTCAAAATTATCTGAATCGTTTTCGTGAAATTACTGACCGAGAAGATCCACAGCAAAGAGAGCGCGGCATGGAAGCCGTAAAGCGCCTTCTCCATGGTAAATACATTGTAAAACCGAATGAAATTCCTGAAGGTTATTGGGAGAATCAACGTCGTATTATACGAGAGCGTGGCCAAGAAGCAGATCTGCAGCATGTAGATTGGGAAGAAGTGAAGAGACAAAACACAGAAGCAATTATCGCAGATCAGTCATCAAGTATGGATAAATGGATTGACTATTTATCCTCAGCTGATGCTCCGTATCCAGATGCACTTAAATACTGGACACTCCGTAGCGTACTGGGTATGGGTGAATATGATAAAGAGAAAAAGCAGTATCCACAGCGCTCAAAAGGCACAACCAAACCGTTTCCAGACCTTAATCGTGAAGCATTAGCATACGTAATCGATGCAGTGGATAAGAAATATACTGCAAAAGGTGCAAACAGGGCAAATGAAGATACCGATCCAGAGTTCGAAAAGCTTTTGCAGGGAGAAAACTTTGCTAAACTTTATGCCTTCGCAATTGAAAAGGTCACCCCAGCAGATGAGCAAGGATTAGTAAACACTAGTGGTCATTGGGTGAAATATGATCAGGGGTCAGATCACATGCCCCTCGTAGCCTCTTTGCAAGGGCACGGTACTGGTTGGTGTACTGCTGGTGAATCAACAGCCCAAGCTCAATTGCAAGGTGGAGATTTTTACGTGTATTATTCTAATGGCTCTGATGGAAAACCTGCCGTTCCTCGAGTGGCTATTCGGATGGATGGAAGTAGCATTGGAGAGGTGCGAGGAATTGCACCTGAACAAAACCTTGATCCGTATGTGGCTCCCATAGTTGAACAAAAACTGGAAGAGTTTCCAGATGGAAAAGCGTATCAGAAAAAAGTTGCTGACATGAAGCATCTGACAGAAATAGACCACAAAATGCAGGCAGGTACGCTACTTGATGCTTCTGAGCTCCTCTTTTTATATGAAGTAGACAGTCCAATTCAAGGATTTGGATACAGTAAGGATCCACGAATTGAGGAATTGAGAAATCAAAGAAATCCAGAGTTAGATATGCCAGTTGTGTTTGGCTGTGAACCTTCTCAAATTGCGCACAACCTAGGGGAATTACGGCCTGATACCAGGGCATATATCGGTCCACTTGTCCCTGGAATTTTTGACAGACTACAAGCGAATAATATAGAGCACGTATACACTTCATTCCCTGAAGGAAAAATCCGAAGACAGCAAGTAGAGATTGGTGGTAAAACAAAAGAACAGCTTCAGAATGAGATGAAACAAGCAGGAGTTAACATAAGCTCTTACGCTGAGGACATGATGAAAAGTCCGAATTTCACTACCCTTCCCGTTGCTCAAGCACTTGATACTGTGAGATTAAAGGTTGGAGATTTAGGACTTTCCGGCTATCCAACAACTGACCAAGTATACAGAAAAGCCCAAGAATTAGGGCTTGAGTTATGCCCAGCAGAAGTAGGACCACATTTACGGCTACAATATACAGATCAACCAATGGGAGAATGGTTTTATGTTGGAATGAAACAAATTGCCGACTCGCGCGGCCGTCCTCGTGTCTTCGATCTGGCACGGGATGATGACGGGTTGTGGTTGGATGGCTATTGGGCGCGGCCTGACAACCGGTGGGATCCTCTCGGCGGGTTTGTCTTCGGTCTCCGCAAGTCTGAAACTCAAAACCCTCAGACCCTTAGTTCACTTTTAAAAAACTTTCTGAAACGTTGATCCTTTGATCATTTGACACTTTGTTCCTTTTGGTCGGCCGAAATTTTTTTTGCTATACTACGTTTAGATAGGTTATATCAGAAGGCTACGGTTTTTTGAGACCTATAGATAAAGGGAAAAAGAAAAAAGTCAGCTTTGTTCCGATGGCAATTGAGCCATATCGCGAAAATATTTCTATATTGCAGAGACTTGGGTATAGGACGGGAGACAAATTAAAATGACTTTGGAAGGGTTAGTGCCACAAAAAACCCCGCCGGAGCGGGGTCTTAAGTTTCAAAAGAAAAAGTAGAAC
>JBBUBA010000038.1:0-4531 GCA_038058485.1 Patescibacteria group bacterium
ACTCCTAGGGAAAAAATTAGACAGTGTCTGATATGATGTTGCAGAGTTCAAAAAATGGGGCTTAAATTCAGGCTAAAAGTCGTATAATGTAACCATGATAGTTTTCGACGAAGATAAGCAAAATGAGCGAGTAGACCGTCTAAGGAAGAAAGAGGAGGAGGAAGCGGCCACTGATTTGTCGGCCAAATACGGTATCCAGTACCTCGACCTTACCGTCCATCCAGTAAATATCGACGCCTTGAGGGTCATAAAGGAAGAAGAGGCCCGAGCTTTCCAAATTGCCGTCTTTAATATTATTGATAAGAAAATACAGGTCGGAGTCCTCTCCCCCGAAAGCGACAAAACTAAGGAAGCCGTCGAAACACTGAAATCGAGAGGATATGCGCCGGAAATTTTTATGGTCTCACATGCCTCGCTTGAAAAAGTCTGGGACAGGTACAAGGATCTTTCCTACTCATTTGAAACAAAGTCTGGAGCTCTCGATGTTTCGAACGAAGAGATTCTTGAGGTAATGAAAAAAATAAAACATGTTCCAGACATTCAGGCTCTCATCACCGACCTCTTAACCCAAAAGAAGGCTTACAGAGTTTCAAAAATTTTGGAAATAATTTTGGCCGGCGGGGTGGCCCTACAAGTCTCTGACATCCACCTTGAACCAAGCGAGTTAGATGCACGCCTACGATACAGATTAGATGGAGTCCTGACCGACATTCTTAACTTTGACAAAGAGACCTTCGACCTTCTTCTTTCTCGCTTAAAATTGGTTTCCAATTTGAAATTGAATGTTAAGGAAAAGGCCCAAGACGGGCGCTTCTCTATCCGACTTTCTGACAGTGCGGTTGAAGTTCGTGTCTCTCTCCTTCCAGGGGAAAACGGTGAATCGGTTGTGCTTCGTATTCTCTCTCCTGAATCTACCTTGGTTACTCTCGACGACCATGATTTGCATCCGAAACTTCTAGCTATTATCAAAAGAGAAATCAGGAAGCCTAACGGCATGATCCTCACCACTGGTCCAACGGGGAGCGGAAAAACCACCACTCTCTACGCCATCCTTAAGGAAATATATTCTCCAGAGATTAAAATAATAACCATAGAGAATCCAATTGAGTATCACCTCAAAGGAATCGTCCAGACCCAGACAAGTGACGAGAGTGGTTACACTTTTGCCGAAGGGTTACGTAGTGCTCTTCGACAAGACCCGGATGTAATAATGGTCGGAGAAATTCGTGATGCCGAAACTGCCGCTACAGCAGTCAATGCCTCTCTCACGGGGCACATGGTGCTCTCGACTCTCCACACCAACAATGCTGCTGGCACCTTCCCCCGTCTACTTGATCTCGGAATAAATCCAAAGGTTATTTCTAGTGCCATTAACATTGCTATCGCTCAGAGATTGGTTAGAAAGCTTTGTGAGAAGTGTAAAAAGGAAGCCCCTCTAGAAGGTGAGACAAAAAAACTCTTTGACAAAGTCTTGGATGGCATAGCTGACAAAGACTATTTAAAGGACGTGCAGAGAGAAAAAATGTGGACGGCCGTTGGTTGCCCAAGTTGTAACAATACTGGCTATGAAAGTCGGCTAAATGTTTTCGAAGCAATCTTGGTGAACGACAAAATTGAGAAGGCGGTGACAGACAACCCGTCCGAACGCGAAATTGAGGCGGCTGCTAGAGATCAAGGACTTTTGAACTTGGTGGAGGATGGGTTCCTCAAAATCCTCGCAGGTCTCACCTCGCTCGACGAACTTCGTCGAGTTGTCGACCTTTCAGCGGTGGAGTAAGATGTGAGCAGTCCCGCCTTGGCGGGAGGGATTCCAGAGCGTACATCTCCAAGCAATAAGCGAAGAATTTGAGGATGAGAGCAGTCCGAAGACCAGTCTGTCCTTAATGAAACGCTCAAAGCCGACGGTAAGGAGGGCAATTGCTTAGAGATGTATGACCTGGAACTACACTCTACCCTAGCATACAATACATTTTATGTCAAGTGATAAAATTAAGAGCGTAGAAAAAGAAGGAAGCTTCTTAGACACGGAACTTAGACCAAGTAAATGGGACGAATACATAGGCCAGAAAGCCATCAAGGATAATTTGAAGATTCTTTTGAGGGCGGCCGAAGAAAGAGGGTCACACCCAGAGCACATCCTCTTCTATGGGCCTCCAGGCTTGGGCAAAACGACTCTGGCCCACCTTATCGCCAAGGAAACTGGCCGACAAATGAGAGTGACCTCTGGCCCAGCCATAGAAAAAGTTGGAGATTTGGCTTCCGTCCTCACCAACCTCTCAGCCGGAGACATCCTCTTTATTGATGAGATTCATAGGCTCAACAAAGTAATTGAGGAAATTTTGTATCCAGCGATGGAATCAGGAACTTTGGATATTATTATCGGCAAGGGGCCGTCGGCAAGAACAATCCAACTTGAACTCCCCCCATTTACCCTTCTAGCGGCAACAACCCGTGTGGCGGCAGTCTCCTCCCCTCTCCGCTCACGCTTCTCGGGTGGAGTGCACAGATTAGAATTTTATACAGAGAAGGAAATTGAAGAAATTGTAAGAAGGTCTGCAAAAATTTTGGGAGTGGAGATGAAAAAAGGGGCGGAAGCAGCCATAGCCAAACGAGCCCGCTTCACTCCACGCACAGCAAATTACTTTTTGAAACGCGCCCGTGATTATGCACAGGTAGAGAAGAGAGCCTTTGATGAAAAAACAGTGGAGGAAGCTATCGAGATGCTCGGCGTAGATGCAGTGGGGCTCAATTCATCGGACAGAAAACTTTTAGAAACTCTGGCCGATAAATTTGGTGGTGGTCCTGTAGGCCTTGGCACTCTCGCGGCTGCTATGTCGGAAGAGGAGGCGACGATAGAAGAGTTTAATGAACCCTACCTCCTCCAACTTGGTTTTGTAGAACGCACTCCCCGTGGCCGTGTTCTCTCTGCAAATGGCTACAACCACATTGGCCGCAAAGTTCCCGCCAATCTCCAAAAGAAGTTGTTATAGTTTTTGTCTTAATTTATAAGTATCCCCATGCCTCAATAGTCCAAGATATGAAGTTCTTGTCTCTCTAGATGAGTTATTCTTAAGGTTCTTGAACATCCTTCTTTTTGTACTTGTTCTCAAAACTCGATGTGTAGGGAAATGTACCCAGCCCAAGAAATCGACCCCAGAAGCCAGTGTTTTGATGAAAACTTTATTTGGGTGGAGTAATAGCTTAAGTTCCTCTTTTAGAAACTTCTCTATTTTTGGAAGTAAATTTTCTAATTCACTACGATATATCGTAGTAACAATGAAATCATCGGCATAGCGAATATAGTATTTAACCTTTAGTTTATGTTTAACAAACTGGTCAAATTCATTCATGTATATGTTCACCAGAAGTTGAGAAGTGAGGTTCCCTAGTGGTAACCCCTTACCCGCTGTAGTTTCAAAACTGTTTATAACCCTTCCCAATAGCCAGAGAGTATCTTTATCACTAATATATTTTGCTACGATATATTGTAGTAAATTGTGGTCTATAGAAGCAAAGAATTTCTTAATATCACATTTTAAAACCCAGCATGTCTTGGTGTGGTTCTTTGAAACTTTGTAACCAAAACTTTTGAATCTGTTCATGGCTTTGTGCGTACCTTTACTCAAGCGACATGAGTATGAGTCATAAATGAACTTTTTATCAAAGTATGGATACAATACTCGATATATCGAGTGATGCAGAAGCCTATCTCGAACAGATGCTTTGTGGATATTTCGAGGCTTAGGATCGGATATGTTGAAAGCGATATAAGGAGAATACGTGTAGGTTTTGTTCTTCAGTTCCTCATGTAAATGATAAATATTGCTCGATAAATTCTCAGAAAAAATTGTTACATCCCTCCGTTTTCGTTTTCCTTTCAAAAATTCTTCCCAAGCAGTAAGAAGATTTTGAAGAGCTATAATATCCTCATAGGAACATGGTGATTTACCCCCCCCCAAGCACCTTCGGCGCTTTCAAAAGAGAAGATAGCATATTCATACTGGTTAAAATTATATAAGAAAATTTCCAAGCCAGAGAGGTTTGGAGTTGGAGAGAAGATAGATAAGTTGTTTCTTGATGTTCTTGAATTAACTCATGAAATGAGATTTGCACCGTCAATCAATAAAATACCTTATTTGACAAAAGCTATATCAAAAATAGACAAGATAAAATTTTTTGCAGAAATCGCGTGGGAAAACAAATTGACAACAACGAAAGAGTTTTCTGAATTTTTGATTCAAATACAAAATATAGGAAAGGAATTGGGAGGATGGAAAAAAGGATTAATCAAAAACTCCTCCCAAGAAAGAGGAGAAACTTTGTAGTTGCGGGAAACCACCATATTGTCAGCGTTCCACCTGTTCGGATCCGTCACCGAGTTCGCGTTCAAGTTCCAACCATCGTTGTCGGCGTTCCAGTTCGCGTTCACAGCCCAGAGTCGCTTCGTGCAAGATGTCGTCTATACCACCACTCCTTGAATACTCTCAGAGTTGTATTTTATTCGGAGTCTATACTCCTTAACATCTCGCAC
>JBBUBA010000039.1:0-23680 GCA_038058485.1 Patescibacteria group bacterium
ATCATCTTAGCCATAGTTTGGCACTGTCTGAGATGATGGTACACAATACCTTTTCTACTTGACAAATAAGCCGAGCTATGCTAGTCTTGGATAAGGCACAGGCTTTGACCTGATCTGATCTCAACAGCCAATCACTCTCTTCACGAGGTGTTAAATGACGGATCGCAATTTCGTGTTCCGTAACAAACGTCTGGTTCTTGATATAAGGAAGTTCGCGGAAGCGGGGCTCATCCTCGTTCGAACACACCAGAAGGAGAACGATGGGTTGGGCAAGACGCATCAGCTGATGCTCGTCTTCGTGGATCCGAACTCGGATCTCACGGGGAAGGAGAAGGAAATGCAGATCACGTATCAGCAGGGGATCGATCTGGGTCTGGACTTCTTCATAGACTGGGCGTGGACGATCGACAGCGAGCCGAACGGGCAGGCTGGTCGAGTTCCGCCCCACACCATGTTCACCTGCGGGAATCCGAAGCCGTCGGATGACAACACGCCCCTTCTCGATTTCGGTGCCCATCGGCCGAAGATGCTTCGGGTCGCCCTCAACATGTACTCGGACATGGCCCGTCTCATCCCGAAGTGGGTCCCAGTGCGGATGCGGGAGCGGGAGAAGCAGGCGATTGCCGAGGCCGTCAAAGGTCTCGACTCGATCTAGCTTCACAAGGGACCGTGGTTGGTCCAAGGCCGACGTAAACACGTCGGCCTTTTAATTTGACAGTAGGGCTAGTTTTCTATACTATATCCGCTACAAGCGCTACGACGCTTTTTGTTTTCTCATGACTAGATCAAGCTACAAAGGACCATATGTTGACCCTCGTTTGATGAAAAAGATAGAGGGCAAGAAGGCAGTCAATACTGGCGTTATTAAGACGTGGTCAAGAGCCTCCCAAATCGCTCCAGAGATGGTCGGCTTTACCTTTGGAGTTCATAATGGCAAAGATCACATTGAAGTCTTTGTAACCGAGGACATGGTTGGGCATAGACTGGGAGAATTTTCTCTGACACGCAAATTCGTCAAGCATGGTGGAAAGATGCAAAAGGAAATTGAAGTTAAGGCCAAGGAGGCCGAGATTACTGCAGCTAAGAGCGTTAAGGCTTCCACCGAAACTAAAAAATAATTATCATGGCTGAAGCACGCGCAACACTTAATGATTACCGACAGTCTCCAAGGAAAGTTCGCGCAGTGGCTGACCTTGTGCGAGGGAAGAAGGTTGAGGATGCCCTAGTCACTCTCACTTTCACAACCAAGAGAGCTAGCAAACCATTAGAAAAACTTTTGGCTTCGGCTATAGCTAACGCTAAAAATCTCTCTCTTCCGCTTGATAAGCTTGTGGTCAAAGAGATCCGCGTTGATGGTGGAGCTATTCTTTATCGTCGACAGCCTCGAAGTCGTGGTATGGCTAACCCTATAAGAAAACGCACTTCGCATATCAATATTGTTCTAGCCGAAGCTGACGAAGCTAAGAAGCTAAAAAGCTAATTTTTATGACACACACAGTCCATCCATATTCACATAGACTTGGGATACTGCGCGATTGGAAGAGTCGTTGGTTTTCTCCTAAGGGTAAATTTAAGGAGTACCTTGAAGTGGATGTGTCAGTTCGACGTTTTCTTGAAAAGAGGCTCAAGGGTAATTTCGTGGCTGATATAGAAATAGAAAGAAGCCAAAAGGCTATCCGAGTAATTGTCTCCACTTCAAGACCGGGCATGATTATTGGTCGACAGGGAGACGGTTCACAAAAGCTTCTGGCTGAATTGAAAAAACTTTTAGAAAGAAAAAAGCTTTTACCTCAAAGTGTTGAACTCAAGCTTGATATCAAAGAGGTCAAGTCTCCAGAGTCGAATGCTGCCATTGTTGCCGAAATGGTGGTTGATGGACTGGAGAAGCGCTTGCCCTTCCGCCGAGTTATCAAGTCGATGCTTGAGAAGGTTATGGCTAACCGTGATGTGGAGGGAGTGAGAATCTTTATTGGTGGACGCTTGGGTGGAGCTACTATGAGTCGTGTTGAGGATCGCAAGCTCGGACGTATACCACTCCAAACCTTTCGTGCAGATGTAGATTATGCTCAGACAAAGGCGGTTATGCCGTATGGCGTTTTAGGAGTTAAAGTCTGGATATACCGAGGTCAAATTTTTGATAAAGAAGTTAAATAATCCACGATGTTATTTCCTAAAAAAGTTAAATATCGAAAGTGGCAGACTATGAGGAAGAATCCCCTGAAGGTTGGTAGCGCTACTCGAGGGGTCACTGTAGCCTTTGGTTCTTTTGGACTTAAGGCACTTGATCAGGCTCGTATAAAATCAAACCAAATAGAAGCGGCTAGAAAAGTGTTGTCTCGCTCAATAGGGAAGACGGGCAGACTTTGGATTCGCATTTTTCCTGACATGCCATATACTTCAAAGCCCGCAGAAGTTAAGCTCGGTAAAGGCAAGGGTGATCTCCAAGGTTATGTGGCTCCAGTTAGGGCTGGAAGAATAATGTTTGAGGTTGATGGCATCTCTGAAGTTATGGCTAGAGAGGCTTTAAGGAAGGCCGGCACCAAACTCCCTGTTAAGAGCAAAATTGTGGCACGCTATCTCTAAAAACAACATGGATACAAAAGTAAACAAAGGAAAAATTCTCCAAGGCACTGTCGTCTCAACAAAGATGAAGGATACAATTGTTGTCCTTGTCGACAACTACGAGAAGCACCCCAAATATCACAAGTTCATAAAAAAGAGCAAAAAGTTCAAAGCTCATGATGTTGGTAATACGGCAACAATGGGAGAAAAAGTGAAGATAGAAGAGACTCGTCCGATATCAAAGGACAAGCATTTTAAGCTAATTCCTAAAAGCTAGAAGCTAAAACCTACTCAAATGATTCAGCCACGATCTATTGTAGATATAGCAGACAACTCTGGAGCTAAAATAGGCAGAATCTTCAAAGTGCTGGGTTCATCAAAAAAGCGTTATGCAAGGATTGGCGATATCGTGGTTTTGTCTGTACAAAAAGCTGAACCAAGAAAAACCGTCAAGAAGAAAGACATTCTCTACGCTGTGGTGGTGAGAAGTCGAGCGCCCTTCAGACGAGCTGATGGCTCGTACGTGCGTTTCGATGAGAATGCGGTGGTTATTCTCGACACGGCCAAGAAGGAACCGATGGCCGGACGTGTCTTCGGTCCAATTCCGCGAGAGATTGGCGAGAAAGGATTCCAAAAAATAATTTCTCTAGCCCCAGAAGTGGTATAACGAGCCTGCGAGTTATAAACAAAAGATCATGCACGTAAAAAAAGGCGATAATGTAATAGTATTAACTGGCAAAGAGAAGGGTAAAGTTGCCAAAATTTTGCGTGCTTTTCCTCAAAAAAATCAAGTAATTCTTGAAGGAGTAAATATCAAAAAAGTTCACGAGAAAGCTAAAAAGAAGGGAGGCAAAGGGCAGACGGTTGAGAAGGCGTACCCGATTGATGCTTCTAATGTAGCTGTCAAAAAGTAATTGCCATGGAAAATCTTAAAGCAAAATCACAAAAAGTCCCCGGCTACAAGAACGCCATGCAATCTCCTCGTATTCAGAAGGTGGTTGTATCTGTTGGTGTAGGCTCATACAAGGATAAAAACAAAATGAAGATTGTTGAGGATCGGTTACTAAAAATCACCGGACAAAAAGCCGCCCCAAGGGGAGCAAAAGTTGCTGTGGCTAACTTCAAAAGTCGGCAAGGAGACATCATTGGATATCAGGTAACTTTGCGCGGAGCTCGCATGTATGATTTTCTTGAGAGACTCATTCATATTGCTCTGCCTCGAACTAAAGACTTCCGAGGAATTTCTCGTGAGGCAGTCGACGAAATGGGGAACTATACCCTAGGCATTAAAGAACACACCATTTTTCCAGAAACCTCAGATGAGGAGCTCAAAGATGTCTTTGGCCTCGCGGTAACTGTCGTAACCACCGCCAAGAGCAAGAGTGAGGCTCAGGCCTTTCTCGAATATCTCGGCTTTCCCCTCAAGAAAGTAGAAGAGAAGAAAAAATAGGTGTAGTATTAGGGTGTATAAATAACGATAAAATATGTCAGAAGGCGATCAAATAGAAGGGGTTATTGCTGCAGAGCAGGTCCAATCTCCAGCTGATTTGCTTCAAAAAGCGGAAGCAATAAAGCAGAGGCTTCTCGATGCACAAAAGCAGAGAGAGGTTGAAATAAAGCAGAAGATGGGGGACAGAGAGTCACTCCTTGCGAGCCTGAAGCTTGTAGAAGGTGATTTGAAGAAGGCAGAATCTATTCTTGCTGACTATAACTCAGCTATTGAAGCTGCTACTTCGAGAGATATTCCACCAGATGAGTCAGCCATAAGAGGGAGAGAAGAGATCCAAGCCCTAGTAGGAAGTCTCCAGGATCAACTGGATCAAACCGAGAAAGGCATCGGTGCTATTTCTTCGCAAAATGAAGTAAACAGCCGTCTCCGTGGTGAAGCCAATGCAGAAGAATCTGTGAGGAACGCTGAGAAAGAGATAAACTTAGCTGAGGAACAAATCGGCAGGATAGTGAGTGCTTTGGTTGAAGAATCAAAATCTCTAAACGGGTTGTGGCAGCAAGACAATGCTGAACTCAAAGCTTTTGATGCAGAATTTCAAAAGACGGATAAACAAACCGGAAAATTAGTAGAGGCTGTATATATGGATTTGGGTATTAATTTGAACAGTAAATTTGTAGAACTAGGATCAGTTGAAAATCTTAGAGTTTTTCTTAAGCAGGAAAGATCCAAACTAGGTCTGTTTGATGGCAAAAAGAAAAAGATGTTTGATCGGGTGATTACTGGAGCCAATCTTTTGGAAGAAAGTGGAGCACTACAGGCCGAAGCACAAAGACGATGGAGTGAATTGCACTCTGCTAAATGGCCGAAACTCGAGCCTACTCTGAAGAAACTTTCTGAGATAGGGGGGATTAAGAAGGATGTATTCTCAAAAATAGGCAATATTGAAGGTACAACTCTGGGAGCTAAATCTACGTTAATCGGAAAATTCAGAGACGTGATAATAAAGCAATTAGACTTAGCAAACGAAGCTTTTGATACGACTGGGCCAACAAGAGAGATTGTTCAGACAAAGATAAGGAGCATTCAATATGGTGATTTTTTAGAAAGTTAAGGACATAAACCTCAAAATTAGGCGCTTGTAGGCCTATAAAACATGTGGTAAGCTTGACGTATATACTTCGTCTATATAAGATATATACATGACCGAACAAGTAATATTCAAAATAGACGGGAAGCTTAAGGCTAAAGCCATGAAGAAAGCTAAAAAAGACGGGATAACCTTCTCATCTGTGCTTCAGAATGCCACCAAGGCCTATGTTAGAGATGATTTTGAAGTTGGCTTTGTATATAGCCCCAAGCTTATTCGAGATGTTAGACAGGCGGAGAAAGAAATAAAAGAAGGAAAGGGTTTACGGGGGGATCTTAGAACTCTTCTAAGGAGGGTATAATTGAAGCGTGATATCCATAGAATATTCTCCAAAATTTCTTCGTAAACTGAAAAGACTCGAAGTTTCTATTCAGAAAAAAGCTGAAGTGAGAATTGGTTTGTTCAAAGAAAGAAAAAATCACCAGGTTCTAAGAGTTCATAAGTTGCATGGACTTTTATCTAATCGTCATGCTTTTTCGGTTGATCATAAATATAGGGTTGTGTTCAAGTACAACTCTGATAATGACGTGGCACTGCTTTCAATAGATGATCACGATATTTATAAATAAAAGTCCCCACAAAATGTCCAAATCTGCCTACTTGTAGCCCCATAAAACCTGTGGTAAGCTTGTGCCACGCCTTAAACGAGGCCTTTTTTACTCTAAATGGCAAAAACTTCAGTAATCGCAAGGTCCAAAAAGAAACCCAAGTTCAAGACTCGGGCTACTAACCGATGCTTCCGATGTGGTAGAGGGCGTGGTTATATGCGCGACTTTGGTCTGTGCCGAATTTGCTTCAGAGAACTTGCCAATGAGGGTAAGATTCCTGGCGTTAAAAAGTCTTCTTGGTAGTTCGCTAATCACAAACTTATGGATCCTATTGCCGACATGCTCGCTCATATTAAAAACACTGGTCATGCTGGTAGGAACAACGTGGTACTCGGCTACTCACGTTTGAAGCACGATATTGCGGAAGTTTTAAAAGCTGAAAAGTTCGTTAAGGATGTTGAAAAGAAGAGTAAGGGGGTCAAACACAGTCTCTCCATAGATCTTTTTGTCGAGAACAGAATGCCTAGGATTAAGGGAGTGAAGCGTTTGTCGAAGCCCTCAAAACGTATATACAAGAAAGCTTCCGAAATTCGAGCAGTTAAGCAAGGTTACGGAATTCTTGTTCTCTCCACTCCACAAGGGGTGATGGCTGGCTATAAGGCTAAAAAGGCTGGGGTTGGTGGCGAAGCACTATTTTCAATCTGGTAGTTCAAAAATTCACTATAAATAATATGTCACGAGTCGGCAAACAAATTATCGCTCTTCCTGAAAAGACAGAAGTTTCTGTCGTCTCCGGTATTTTGTCTGTCAGAGGACCACTTGGAGAATTAACTCGGACCCTACACCCAAGTATTGTTGTTAAAGTAAATGGTAGAGAAGTTACATTAGAACCAAAAAAAGTGACTCTTGAGAGCAACGCTCTCTGGGGAACCTTTGCTTCCCATATGAAAAACATGGTAGATGGAGTGAACAAAGTTTTTGAGAAGAAACTAGTCTTGGAAGGTATTGGTTTTAAAAGCGAAGTTAAGGGAGACGAAATAGTTTTGGCTCTTGGATTTTCCCATCCAGTAAAGGTTGTTGTTCCAAAAGATCTCAAAGTGACTGTAGAAAAAAATGTTATTACAGTCTCAGGTATGAGTAAGGAGAAGGTTGGAGAGTTCGCTGCCAACCTAAGAGCTCTCAAAAAGCCTGAACCATATAAGGGCAAGGGGATGAGGTACATAGATGAGATAATAAAAAGGAAGCAAGGCAAGAAAACCGCCTAAACCACAATGAGTAATCTCAAATCTGCCAAAAGAATAAGAAACCACAAAAAGATTCGATCGAAGGTTTCTGGTACATCAACAATTCCTCGTCTTTCTGTCTTCAAATCAAACACTCTTATTTATACACAAGTGATAGATGATGAGGCAGAGGTTACACTAGCCTCTGCTAGGGGTAAAGATGCAAAAAAAGTTGGTGCCGAAATTGCCAAAGCTCTAAAGGCTAAGAAGGTTGAGAAAGTAGTTTTCGATCGTGGGGGGTACATTTATACAGGAAAAATAAAAGCTTTGGCCGAAAGTGCTCGCGAAGCAGGGCTCAATTTTTAATTTTATGGAAGAAACAACAACAATCGGGAATACAGAAGTCGTGACCCCAACTCCAGTTGTGGAAGTTGTGCCTGCTTCAGCTCCAGCCAAGTCTGTCGAACGCTCTCAGAGAGATCAAAGAGGAGGAGGTAGAGGTGGAAGTGGTAGGAGAGACAACCGTCGCGGACCCAGACGTGACACTCGGCCAAAGTCGGAGTTCGACCAAAAGATAGTGAGCCTTAGACGCGTTACTCGTGTGGTTGCCGGAGGTCGCCGATTCGCTTTCTCAGTTTGTGTGGTAGCAGGGAACAGAAAGGGTCAAGTGGGAGTTGGGCAAGGAAAGGCTACCGATACTCCACTTGCAATTGAGAAGGCTTTCCGAGATGCAAAGAAGAACATGATAACGGTAAATACCACCAAGACGATGTCCATCCCTCATGAGATTGAGGCGAAGTTCGCTGCCTCGAGAGTAAAAATCATGCCCGCTCCAGGTAAGGGGATTTTGGCCGGTTCCTCAGTCCGAGCAGTATTAGAGCTTGCCGGTATAAAGGAAGTTTCCTCGAAGCTTCTATCTCGCTCAAAGAACACAATAAACAATGCATACGTTGCTATCGAAGCTTTAAAAAAGTTCTCTCGTACCAAAATCAAAAGTCGCGATAAATAATCCAACATGCAATCTCACAACTTAAAATCTAAAACTAAGCGTACAAGGAGCAAACAAGTTGGTCGCGGAGGTACGCGGGGCAAGACTTCAGGTCGTGGTACCAAAGGGCAGAATGCTCGAGCTGGCCGTAAGAAGCGACCAGAGATTCGAGATTTCATCAAACGATTTCCTAAACTTCGAGGTCGAGGAAAAAGTTCTTTGAAATCTTTTCAACCACAACTATCTGGTCCAGCCCTCCAAACTTTCCTCAAAAAAAAGCGAGAGAAGAAGACTGTAAAATAATTTCATGTTCAAAACCTTTAGCGAGAAGATGCGTCTGGTCCTCGCGGATCAAGGCTTAAGAAAAAGGATTCTCATAACTATTGGTCTTCTTGTGTTGACTCGTTTGCTTGCTGTAGTGCCTATACCAGGAATCAATGATGATGCTTTAGCCTCTCTTTTTACAGGCAATCAATTCCTTTCGCTGCTAAATATTTTCTCTGGTGGTGGTTTATCCTCTCTCTCCATTGTGATGCTGGGTGTCGGTCCGTATATTACCGCTTCCATCATTATGCAGTTGCTCACTCTCATGGTACCGAAGCTCAAAGAGATGTATCAGGAGGAAGGAGATGCAGGTAGAATGAAATTTTCTCAATACTCTCGCCTCCTGTCTGTGCCTCTAGCGGTTCTACAGGGCTATGCCTTCATCACCCTTTTCCAAAAACAGGGAGTTCTACCCTCGCTTTCATTTGGCACACTAGTACTCGACATGATCCTCGTGACGGCTGGTTCCATGCTTTTAGTCTGGCTTGGCGAACTGATCTCGGAGTTCGGGGCAGGCAATGGTGTATCTCTAATCATCTTTGCCGGTATTGTCACTAGTCTTCCAGTAGTTTTGGGTCAGGCTCTCTTTACTTTTGATCCATCACAAATCCCTGTATATGTAGCCATGCTTGCATTTACAATCTTACTAATCTTTGGGGTGGTCGTTGTCAGTGAAGCGGAGAGACCTATCCCTATAACCTATGCAAGGCAAGTACGGGGGAGTAATAGTGTTACTGGAGGGGTGCAAAGCTATCTTCCTTTGAGATTGAATCAGGCCGGAGTCATCCCGATAATTTTCGCTTTGTCTATTATGCTCTTTCCCCAGATGATTCTCCAATTTCTGGCTGGTTCAACTAATGTGGTAATTGCCCAAGCCTCTTCTTTCTTAACTTCGTTACTAAACAATGTTTGGTTCTATGACATCTCATATTTCTTGCTTGTCTTTCTCTTCACATACTTCTACACAGCTGTTACCTTCGATCCAGAACAAATAGCAGAAAATCTTCAGAAGTCAGGAGCCTTTGTACCAGGTGTCAGACCGGGCGAACCAACCTCCGATTACATATCCAAGGTTCTTACTCGCCTAACTCTGGTTGGCGCGCTCTTCCTTGGTTTTATTGCTGTCCTCCCACTTATTCTTCGCTCCATCACTGGCATACAGTCCATGGCCATTGGAGGAACAGCTCTTCTTATTGTGGTAACGGTTGTTATTGATCTCTTGAAAAAGATAGATGCCCAAGTTTCTGTTCGAGAGTACTAGAGGGTCAGTTTTGAGGTAAAATGATAGTGTTAGTAGCCAAGTTGTAATTGGGGCTCACATACGTTAGTATAGGTATGTTAACCTCACTGCCTTCTTGGCGAAAGCCAGGACGGCAGTTTGCTTTATGGAAAATCAGACCAAACTTCGAGTTTCAGTTTTTATTGATGGTAGTAACTTTTACTATCGAATAAAAAGTCTTACTTTGAATAGAAGAGAACATTTTAAGTTACTTGATTTTAATTACGGTGCATTTTTCAGACGACTTATTAAAGAGAATCGTTTAGGTGGAATCAGGTATTATATTGGAGCAATAATAAGACAAGGGGGCATCAATAAAGAAAAATCTGAGAAAATGTATGCTGATCAACAAAAACTTATTGCCAAATTACAGCAGCAGTCTATGCCGGTTATCTTGGGCACAATGATTCAGCATCAAGACAAAACTTTTCATGAAAAAGGTGTAGATGTAAGAATAGCGGTAGAAATGATTCGTTTTGCACGCGAGGGAGTTTATGACATCGCATATCTACTGAGCTCAGACACTGACCTTGTGCCTGCTGTGGAAGAAGTTAGATCATTTGGCAAACAAGTGATATATGTTGGGACTTCAGAAAAGCAATCATTTGGCCTTACAAAAGCATCAAATTCAACCATTCTTCTTAGAGAGGAAGATATAATTCCATTTATCCCAATAATCCATCATATGAAGCTAAACGAATTGCCATTTGAAAATATAAAAAAAGGATTGAAAAAAATTGAAATACGTCTTAACGATGAAAAAAGGAAGCTTCTGAGAGTTGGAGATTTTATAGAATTTAGTCTAGTAAAAAATAAAAGTCAAAAAATTCTTTCAAGAGTACTTGAGTTATTGAATCATCCGACTTTCTCGGAGTTACTGGAAACTTATCAGATTGAAGATTTCGGCCGACAGAGTAAAAGAGAAATTGTAGATGCACTAAATAACATTTATAATAAAAACGATGAAAAGACATATGGGGTTTTAGGTATTAGGATAGAATATCTAGGATGATCATGTTACACACAGTTGTATTTATCGGTAGGAGTGGTTGCGGTAAGGGCACTCAAGCTGATTTCTTAAAAAATAGAATAAATAGTCATGACCTCGATAAAAGGAATATTCTTTATATAGAAACTGGAGACAGATTCCGTGAGTTCGTACGAGGAAGGAGTTACTCATCAAATCTGTCTAAGATAATATATGACAGAGATGCCAGACAGCCTGACTTTCTCGCTTGTCTTATGTGGGGTGGAGTGTTACTCGAACAGTTAGAGGAAAATATGCATCTTATCTTCGATGGGGTAGCTCGCTCTGAACCAGAAGCGAGAATGTTGTCTACTGCTCTTTGGTTTTACAAGCGCGAGAATCCGACAGTTATATACATCAACGTTAGCCGTAAGTGGAGCGAGGAGAAGCTTTTGAAACGGGGAAGAACGGATGATGTAAACATTGAAAGGATAGACAAGCGTTTAGATTGGTTTGATAAAGATGTTTTGCCTGCCATCGGTTATTTTCGAAGCAATCCATTTTTTAAAGTCATTGAGATTAATGGAGAACAAGATGTCGAGGCAGTTCATGCTGAGATAGTGGCTAAATATGATTATAACTAGTTCAAATGGCGATACTCCTGAAGACCAAGGCTGATATTGAAACAATGCGTGAAGGGGGGAGGAGACACGCCGAAATCTTGCGGGCCTTGGGGGAGATGGTGGAGCCAGGCATGTCGGCCCTCGTACTCGAGGAGGAGGCTCTTCGACTTGTGAGGGCTCATGGTGACACCCCCGCACATCTAGACTACACCCCACATGGAGCTCTGAGACCCTTCCCAGCGGCGTTGTGTATATCAGTCAACGACGAGATTGTGCACGGAATTCCCAATGAAAAAGAGAAAATATTTAAGCAGGGGGACCTTGTTTCAATTGATCTGTCTCTTAAACACAAAGGTCTTATCACGGATTCGGCCATTACAGTGGCAGTGGGAGCAATTGATGATGAATCAAAAAAACTTCTCGAGGTAACAAAGAAAGCCTTAAATGCGGGAATAAAAGTGGCCAAGCCGGGGAATCATGTTGGTGATATCGGAGAAGCGATAGGAAACGTGATAGAAACGGGCGGTTTTTTTGTTGCTGACGATCTTGCAGGACATGGAGTTGGGTTCGAACTTCATGAGGAACCATATGTTCCGAATGTTGGATTGAAGGGGGAAGGAGATGAGCTCGTGCCAGGCATGGTCATTGCTATAGAACCAATGGTCAACGTTGGAGGATCAGAGATTGTTGACGGTGATGATGGTTATACTATTAAGACTGCAGATGGTAGTATGAGTGCTCACTTCGAGCACACGGTTGCAATAACTGAGAAAGGAAATATAATTCTTACCCTATGACTAAACACTTGAAGAAAGAAAGGACTTTTGTAGCAGTAAAGCCCGATGGAATACAAAGAAGTCTGGTTGGAGAAATAATTAAGAGATTTGAAAAGGTGGGACTTAAGCTTGTCGCGATAAAGATGCTTGTTGTTGATGATAATCACGTAGAGAAATTTTATACGCTTGACCCAGGGTGGAGAAGAATAACGGGAGAGAAGACGATTGCGAGCTACAAGGCTAAGGGACTCACTCCACCAACTGAAGACCCGTATGAGGCGACGGAGAAAATACTTAAAAATCTTATAAAATACATGACGAGTGGTCCTGTAATTGCAATGGTGTGGGAAGGGGCTCATGCTGTGAAGCTTGTGAGGAAGCTTGTCGGCGGTACGGAACCTCTCACATCCGATGTAGGTACGATCAGAGGTGATTTTGTTTTAGACTCCTACTTGATGTCTGATACAGATGGCAGATCTGTAAGGAATTTGATACACGCATCAGGGACAAATGAGGATGCAGAGAAAGAAATGAATCATTGGTTTAAAAAAGAAGAGATTATTGAGTACAAATTAGTTCAAGAGCAAATATTGTACGACGTAAACATTGACGGGGTGTTAGAGTAGTTTTGTATTCTAGGCTGTAATTGCCCATATTTTAAAAATCTGGGGATTGATCCCCAAAATAGACTTTCATTGCAAATTGTCACGTATATAATACGAGCAGGGTTATCTAAGGTATTATCTAGCTAACCAATATTAAGGGATCTCGAATCGTGCCGAGCCTCGGCTCGTCACTGAGGGAACCCACCTAGTTGTCACAACTAGGGAATACCACGATAACCCGACGAAAGCCCCCCATTCGGATGCCCCGAATGGGGGCTTCTCGTTTATAATAGGTTAATGAAGATAAACCGTTCCCTGCTCACTGCCACCTTATTTTCCATCATTCTTTTTGGTGTGCTGCACCAGATGGGGGTCAAGTTTTTTTTCTACTGGAGTCTTGGCTGGTTCGACGAAATGATGCATTTCCTGGGAGGTCTTTCCATGGGGCTATTGTTTCTATGGATACGTTTTGCTTTAGGGTTATTTACTAAAGTCGTACCGAACAACAAAGAAATAATGCTCGGAGCGCTCGGATTTGTCTTGGTGGTGAGTATTGGATGGGAAATTTTTGAGTATGTCTTTGATATCGCAAACCCTCTCGGAGGCAACTATGTTGCCGATACCACTCATGATTTGATCTCTGATTTTTTTGGTGCCGTAGTTGCCGGACTAATCGGTAGAAGTAAAAGGTTTTATGACTAAGCCGGCTCTCACTTGTTATGGTGGAGTCGGCACAGTCACAGGAGCAAATTTTCTTTTAGAGGTAGGAGACAAGAAAGTTTTAATTGATTGTGGATTGTTTCAAGGGCTGAAAGATTCTGAAACGAAAGAAAAATCTAAATTTGATTATGACCCAGCTCTAGTAAATTTTCTTTTTATCACCCATGCCCACATTGACCACATAGGCAGGATCCCTGATCTTGTCCTCGCTGGATTTAAAGGAGTGATATATTCGACTCCTCTGACTAAAGAAATTGTAGAACTGATGCTTCACGACCTTGTGCATATTAATGGGGGAGACGATGCAATAGTTGGTCGGGTTATGAATCTCTGGCAAACTATTGACTATCACCAGAGTAAGAGTTTCGAAGAGTTTTCTGTAGAACTTTTTGATGCTGGGCACATTCTCGGTTCTTCAATGTACAAGTTTACTTTTTCGGTCGGGAAGTCAATCCTTTTCACAGGAGATTTGGGTAACCCTAGCTCACCATTACAAAACGAGAGGGAAAAGGTTTCCAATGTTTCTTACATCCTCATGGACTCAGTGTACGGAGACAGAAATCACCAAGGCGGGGAGGTAAGAGATGCGAAGTTCACAGCCTTAATCGAAGATGTTATAGCTAGAAGGAGCACTCTGCTCATCCCAATTTTTTCTTTGGAAAGGACACAGGTGATTGTCCATGATCTGGACAATCTTTTTGAAACAAAAAAGATTCAAAGCATCCCAGTTTTTTTAGATTCGCCCCTCGCCATACACATTACCGAAATATATAAGAGAGTCCTCACCAAGGGTAGAGATGATTTTAATTTCAATAAATTTAAAGAGACAGCTCAAGTCAGAGATTCCATGGAAATTGCCAAAGTTCCAGGCCCGAAGATAATTTTGGCCGGTTCCGGGATGTCGACAGCTGGACGCATTGTCATTCATGAGCAAAGATTTCTACCTGATCCTAATGCCACTATTCTTTTTGTCGGTTACCAAGCCGCAGGAACTCTGGGAAGGCTAATTCGAGATGGAGCAAAGAAGGTAGAGATTAATGGCAAACTCATTGAGGTGAGGGCTAGAGTTGTTGCGATAGATGGTTTCTCTGCTCACGCAGACTCGGATCAGCTCGTGGAATTTGTTTCGGAAAATCAAGAAACTCTGAAAAAAGTTTTCATCACCATGGGGGAGATGAAGTCATCTATCTTTCTCGCTCAGCGTCTTAAGGATGAACTCAATGTTGACTCTGTGATACCAGAGAGAGGCAAGAAGTACGAACTAGATTTATAATCAATGGATGGAAAGTAAACGCCTAATAATGCTCTTAGCTATCGTTGGTGGAGTGGTTGGGGGGTACGTCCCTCTACTTTGGGGTGGTAGCACCTTCTCGTTTGTCTCAATTCTTCTCTCTGGGGTTGGTGGATTCGCTGGTATTTACCTTGGTTACAAATCAAGCCAGTAGACTGATCGAATATAGTACTAAAAATTGATGCTATACTAATAACATACGATATATCGTATGTTATGCCACATATATCTAAAAGAAATTTGAGACTGGAAGAGTTGGAGAGTTTACAACTTGAACTCGTGCATTCGTTCGAAAGATCCTTTGTTCACCGAAAAACACGACAAGTTTTAAATGAATTTTTCACTAGGACTGAAAGAGTAATGTTTGCTAAAAGGTTAGCAGTTATTGCGATGATTTCGAAAGGAGTCTCGTCATATATGATCGCTGAGGTACTAGTCATGAGCCCCTCGACTACAGAGCGAATGCTTATAGAATACGAAAAGGGAAAATATAACTACATTATCAAAGAGGCTTTGGGTAAAAAAGATATTTGGGAATTGATTGAAAAAATTCTATTTATTGGTGGAATCATGCCTCCCAGAAGTGGAGGAAAACGTTGGCGACTGGTGGACAGAATTATTTACAAAGACAAACTTAAGAATAGTTAAACTATATAACATATGATATATCGTATGTTGTTAGCATGGTGGAGCTAAGAAAAAACCACACCTAGTGTGGCTTAGCAGGATCTGAGTGGACGAATTTCGTCCACTCCACAATCTGGTATGAGGTAGAAAGAGAATTCTCCATTCTCCAGATCTGTGGGGATCAGTACCCAAACATGGTAGTTCATATCGCCAATGCGGATGCCTCTTCGATAAGACCGGGAGTAACTGGTTGAGGCAAAGTATTGTCGAAGTGAGAGGAAATCGTCCTACTGAAGAGCTATGAGCATCTTGAGGGAAATTCTCTCATTGGTGTAAAGAATTCTCAACTCTTCCTAATAGTCCTTGGTGAGAACGACTTGTTGATCATTTGGTGTAGTCATGCCCCCTCCCTGTGTATTTGAATACAGTGTGTCTAACTGAACATTATCATCAAAACTTATGTAGTCAAGTTACTTAACGGCTTCGACGATTTTAGCGAAAACAGCAGGGGAATTTTCTGCAAGGTCAGCAAGAATCTTTCTATCAAGTTCGATATTTTTCTTCTTCAACATATTTATAAACTTGGAGTAGGAGAGTCCGAGAGGCTTAAGAGCGGAAGAAATGCGAACGTTCCAAAGTCGGCGGAAGTCACCCTTCTTGTCTCTGCGGTGGGCGAAGGAGTAGGTACCAGCATGAAAGATTGCCTCGTTGGCCTGACGTTCCTTAGTCGAACGACCGTGGCGGTAACCCTTAACTTTTCTTAAGACGTTCTTTCTGTTTTTGAGGGCATTAACGCCTTTTTTTACCCTTGTCATATTACTTTATATTTACGAGAAATCGGCTCCTATCTTTGTTCGACATGTGGAACTCTGAGCTACGGCCCTTGGCTCCTCTAGCAGAGCTGTTTTCCTTGGCATTAAAGTGGTTTTGGCCAGTCTTTCGCACCCTTAATTTGCCGTTTTTTGACACCTTGATCCTCTTTTGGAATGACTTGTTAGTCTTCATCGACATGAGGCTCTATATTACCCTTTTTATGGCCTTTGTCTAGCTTATAAACTATGCACGTTCGATTATGGCTGTCATGCCCTTAGGGCTCTTGGTAGGAGGGGTAGCTACTTTGTAGGGGATAGTTACTAGCTTCAAAAGACGCTCAATTCTTTGTTTTAGAAATTTCTCATCTAGATACTTTGCTCTGCCGGGGAGGAAGAGACTAATCTGGACGCGATCACCTTCTGAAAGCCACTCGCTTGCTTTCTTGGCCTTAAGACCGAGGTCGTGCTCGCCGGTGCCAAGCTTAACTTGAACATTTTTTATTTCTACCGAGTGGGATTTGGATTTAGCTACCTTCTCCTTTTTGGCCTCACTATACATATATTTACCAAGGTCGGTAATCTTAGCCACTGGGGGGACAGCGTTTGGGGAAATCTCTATAAGGTCAAGGCTGAACTCAGCGGCTTTCTTTAAGGCGTCTTCAAGTGAGAGCACACCAAAATTCTCTCCTTTGGGTCCAATGACACGTACTTCTTTTGATCTTATGGCGTGGTTTGTTCTCGGTGTGAGCAAGAGTAATTTATTGTTAGTTGACTCGGATTAATGTGAGTATACTATTAAGTGCATGGAAATCAAGCATAGTCTCCCTGATCTTGAGAGTATTCTCAGAGCTAGGAAGCCGATAACAAACACCTTTGAGAAGACTCAACAGACGCTTTCAGGTCCCGAGCGCTTTGCTGTTTATATTACCCACCACGTCGGCTCTATTGAGTTTTTCTCGATCCTCTTAGTATGGAGTTTTGGTTGGCTCGCCTGGAACCTTTTTGGACCGATAGGATTGCGTTTTGATCCAGCCCCTGCTTTTGTCATCTGGCTCTTTCTCTCCAATGTCATACAACTCATTCTTCTTCCACTTATTTTGATAGGGCAAAATCTTGATGACAGACACTCGAACCTACGAGCCGAAGCGGATTACAAGGTTAACAAGCGTGCCGAGGAAGAAATTAAAGTCATCATTGGTCATCTCGAGAACCAAAATGAGATGATGCTTGAGATACTTCGAAAACTCGATAACCGCTAGAAAGCATGGAACACGAAACTTTCTGGACGCTTCTCAAAGACCCGGCTCATTGGTACTTTGAGTTGTTTCTCATCTTTATATTTGATGTTTTAATCGGAGTCCTGATTTGGCCGAGAATAAAAAAGTTCATGACTCACCACAAAGAAGATGACGAGAGGCTGGATGATTTAGAAAAAAGAATTTCTGATTTAGAAAAAAAATAATATGAAAAGCGCGCACGAGAATCTCGTGCGCGCGGTGTGTTGTCGGGTATCTGCTTAGTCGGGCAGAGCCGAAGCCTCGATCTCCTGGAGGAGTCGGTCATTGTCGCCGGGGTCGACGAAGCCCATGTTGATGCCGGCCTCGAGTTCCGTTCTGGCTTCCGTCTTGCTTTCGAGCCCGTGGCCTTGCGGTCCGAGGTCCTTGTGGATGAAATCGCCAGTGGCCATTCCTCCTTGAACGCTCTGTGCGACGAAGGAATACGTTCCGACGGGTGACGGAGTCCGGCGCCCGCCGAGAACCAGGGTGGCCAGAGCTTTTGCGAGGCCGGAAATTCCCAGGTCTTCCTTGTCTTCCTCGAAGTCCTCGTTGACTTCTTCCGGTAAGGCGGAAGCCCCGACTTCACCGAGGAGCTTCTCGCGCTCGGACTCGAGAACTCTTCCGAATCCGATGTTGTCTTGGACGACCGTGCGAGCCCTCTGCTTCGACCGGATGCCGTCGCGAGTGGTAAGCCGTTCCTCGGGGTCCTTGCCAACCAAGTAGCCGACACCCTCTTCCACCAGGAAGGTGAATGGGCCGAGGTAGGGGGGCTCTTCGGGCAGTCCGGATGACCGGATACCTTCCTCGAGTGAGGTGCGTTCCGATTCTGAGATCTGCCCATCATCGATCCACTTGTTGAGGGCTTCCTGCGCCCCTTTCTGCGTTCGGAAGGGCCTGCGGTTGGCAACCCCCGTCTTGGCATAGAAGTGACCGTGATCGGATTCCGGATTGCACTTCTTGAAGCTGAACCGGCTGTCCATCACCCTCTCGGGCTCCTGGGCGGGTCTGGCTTGAGCTGTCATGCATCCTCCTCGAGTGGTCCTACTGGGGACAAAAAAAGATCAAATCAACTGACAAGTACCCTACAGTGCTTGCCTCTGTTTGTCAAATTATTAAAATTTTTTTGATATCATACTAAAAAAGAAAAGGCGCAGACTATCTCGTCTGCGCCTCTCTGTGTGTATGGGGACCGCTGGGGTGTTTTGCCGTCTCGTCTTCCTTGTCGTACGGCCAGAGCTCATTGACCTTCTTGAGGTGGAGTAACGCCCTCACTTTCGACTTCTCGTGTCGAATTGGGCAGGAAGCGGAGTAGGGGATACTGAGTGGCCCCTCGCTCCCTCCCAAGAGCTGGCTCGGTTTGATACCCACCGCACAGAGACACCTCTCTTCAAGGAGACGATTCCGTTCCCTCCGCTCCTGCTGGAGACGAACCATGTGTTGACCTTTAGCATTCCCTGCCATAGCACCTCCTCAGTTCTTGAGTCTTTTTTCACACTACGCTTTTGTATTCAAAAAAGCAAAACTTCCCAAAATACCCATATTTCTGCCAAGGCCCGGCCTTGGCAGAACACTGAAGTGATTTTAGGAAAGATGCATGTGTCATAATCAACCCATGAGAATAACGATAATAGGTAATACCAGTAGCGGTAAAAGCACTCTTGCTCGGAAGATAAGTGAACAGCTTGGTATCCCATATCTCCAACTGGACAGACTATGGTTTGAAGCAGGTGGGCATAAATCGGAAGCCAGTGGCCCAGATAGGGAAAGAGTGAGAGCTTACTTAATGGAAAATGTGGAAAAATTTATTCAGCAGGATTCGTGGGTCTCGGATGGGTGGTATCAAAGATTACAACCTATGATTGCGGAACGTTCAGATAAAATAATTTTTCTAGATATACCGTTCTGGAAGCGGGTGATGAATCATTTACGAAGAATGTTTTTTAATGAAAGGCATGAAGAGCTTAGTAAATGGGATGACTTTAAATTTATATTTGAAATAATTCGAAGAAAGTTTACTCATGACTCAAAAATACGTGAATTTGTTAAGCTTAATTTTAATAAAACTACCACTCTTCGCACATACGAAGAAGCCGAAGAGTTTCTGGCTCGGTTATAAGATAGGCACTAAATCTGGTGGAGATGGGCGGAATCGAACCGCCGTGCAAAGTCGGATCAGAGCGAGGTCTACGTGAGGTAGTTTGCTTCATTGGATTCGAGCATGAAGATACAAAACAAACGAAAGCTCTTCATACTCTATCCTCAGAGTCTTAGAAGGGTAGTGAGGAAGCTACACTTCGAGTCCAAAGTATTCCACAGCGTATCGTCCGTTGGACACAGGCGAAGGCCATGCGCACACGCGAACGTTAAGCTCTAGCGTATGCGAACTGGAAGTCACTCATACTGAAGTATGGAGATATCCGAGCAAGTGTTGATTTTGCAGTTGAGTTTGAGAGGGATTTAAGAGTCCTCTCGGCTCTCTCACGCGTCACTCTGATGAGCGTCCTTGTCTAGGCCGATCATCCCCGTATTAAAGTTTACAACGAACGTCCTAGGTCTCTCTCGGTGTCCCGCTTTTTTATCGCTTGGCGTTTATCGAACTCCTTCTTACCGCGAGCAATGGCGAGTTTTACCTTGATGAACCTTCCTTTATTATACACCGCTAATGGCACAATTGTCAAGCCCTTAGTCGCTTCAGCTTTGGCCAGTCTCACCAGTTCGCCCTTTTCTAAGAGGAGTTTCTTGGCTCTTTGGGCATCATAGTCGGCTGGCTGGTTCTTAGGTTGGTATGGGGGTATTTCTG
Organism: Patescibacteria group bacterium; assembly: GCA_038058485.1. Lineage (GTDB taxonomy): Bacteria > Patescibacteriota > Minisyncoccia > Phycocordibacterales > Zambryskibacteraceae > JAIFWN01. The sequence continues at coordinate 20,020 of JBBUBA010000039.1, forward strand.
CCCCACGGAGGAAGGCCTCTTTCCCTAATATTGAGACGTATGAGCCGGCCAGATTCATCCTACCCATCCGCACACTCTTTACTTCCGGTCCGGTGAGTTCTACCCCAGCGTCAAAAATCTCCAAGAGTTCGTAATCGAATTTGGCTTTGCGATTTTCCGCATAGTTTCCCATTAGTGAATTATATACAAATTTAGGTATAATGCGGAGAAATGGCGGATAAAAAAGGTACAAAAATAATCATCACTAAAAGAGGGATGAACGGTAAGGGAGGCTCTAAGCGAGGGGCTCCGAATGAGAGCTTTGTTAGACAGGCCATGCTCGCTCTTGTCATCTTCATAATTTTGACCAGCGTCTACTCGGCTTTGAGTGAGAATAAAAACAAGGCTCCACAACTTTCCCTCTCTGAACTTTCTCAAAATGTTTCCGCTGGCCTCGTCACCTCAATAAGTGTGAAGGGGGAAGATCTCTTGATTAAGTACAAAGACGGAACGGAGAAAGTTTCTAAAAAAGAAGAGGGGACAGCTCTCACTACCTCTTTTGCCAATTACCAAGTTTCTAAAGAAGCATTAAACGGAGTGGCAGTGAGCATCGACAACGACAGGGGGCTGGGCTTTTGGGTTCTCTCACTGGCTCCGATTATTTTGCCAATTCTTTTCGTTGTCTTCTTCCTCTGGTTTATTTCAAGACAAGTGAAGGGGGCTGGAATGCAAGCCTTCACCTTCGGACAATCTAAAGCCAGGATGATTCATCCTGATGACAAAGTCTCGAGAATTACCTTCAAGGATGTTGCCGGAGCTAAAGAAGCTAAAGAAGAACTCTCGGAGATTGTAGACTTTTTGAAAAATCCTAAAAAGTTTCTGGACATTGGTGCGCGTATACCAAAAGGCATTCTTCTTATGGGAGCACCGGGGACAGGCAAAACTTTGCTGGCTCGTGCTGTGGCTGGGGAGGCTGGAGTAGCCTTCTTCTCCATTTCTGGTTCAGAATTTGTAGAAATGTTTGTGGGGGTTGGAGCTTCGAGAGTGAGAGACCTTTTTGACATGGCCAAGAAGAGTGCGCCAGCTATTATCTTTGTCGACGAGATAGACGCTGTGGGAAGAGTGCGTGGTGGGGGAATGGGCGGAGGTAATGATGAGAGAGAACAAACTCTAAACCAAATTTTGGTGGAGATGGATGGTTTTGAACCAAATGAGAAGGTGATAGTTATGGCGGCCACCAATAGACCAGATGTTTTAGACCCAGCCCTTCTCCGTCCTGGGCGCTTTGATAGACGAGTTACTTTGGATCTACCAGATCGTGCTGATAGAGAAGAGATTCTGAAAATTCACTCAAGGACCAAGCCATTTGCTGAAGATGTTGTGTTAGCTCTAATAGCCGAGCGCACACCGGGCTTTTCCGGTGCGGATCTTTACTCTTTAATGAACGAGGCAGCCATACTTGCCGCGAGAGAAAATCGTACCCAAGTTGCTCAATATGATCTCATTCGCTCGATAGAGAAGGTCATGCTAGGTCCAGAGAGGAGGAGTCACATCCTTTCAAAAAAAGAAAAGGAATTAACTGCCTATCACGAAGCGGGCCACGCTCTGATTGCTTCTGTACTTCCGTACGCCGATCCAGTTCACAAAATTTCTATAATTAGTCGAGGACGTGCAGCCGGCTATGTTTTGAAGTTACCACTTGAGGATAGGAAGCTTCAATCAAAGAAAGAATTTTTAGATGACATCACTGTAGCTCTCGGTGGTTATGTGGTAGAGAAGAGTTTGTATGGAGATGTGACGACCGGCCCATCAAACGATTTGCAAGTGGCTTCGGCTCTAGCTCGCGATATGGTCACCAAATATGGAATGAGCGAGAAGTTGGGGCCGATTACTTTTGAAAATCAACCTGGGAGGCCAATGTTTGGTCAAAATTTTGAACATCATGAGTATTCGGAGGAGGTGGGAGCTAAGATCGATGCCGAGGTAAACAAAATCATAGATGATTCTCTCAAACGCGCTCAAAAAGTTATTAATGATTATCGCGAAACTTTAAACGACATTGCCACTCGACTGATTGAGGTGGAGACTATCGAACAGAAGGAGTTTGAGGAAATATTAATTAGGAACAAAATCAAACCAAAGCGTAAGCTTGATCTAGAGCATCAGAAATAGGACCGGTGATATAATTGAGCGGTGTTAAGAAAAACTCTTTTAGTTTTCGCTTTCTTTCTAATTTTTGCATATCTATATCCCATAAAAAATACGGGGTACTATGTAGCCACTGAAAATGTAGCCACAGCTCTGGAAGTCATGCAGTTTAGACCAGAGCGGTTGACTTGGTCGGAGGTGACTCCTAGTGCAAGCTGGCAACCGAGAGACTCGGCGGTGAGCTTTGTTTTTAATGACAAAATGTGGACGATGGGGGGTTTGAACGGAGACAAGGAAATTCAAAAAAATAATTATATTCCGTATTGGGAGGCTCCACATTTTAATGATATCTGGACAAGCGAGGATGGAGCAAACTGGCATATGGCAACCGAACATGCCCAGTGGCCTCCTCGGCGCTCCATGTCAGTCGTTTCTCTCAATAACAAATTATTTATGTTTGGAGGTTGGAGTCCAATAAATGCTTACACGAGCGACGCGTGGGAATCAGACGATGGAGTAACGTGGGCCCAAATCTCAGCAAAATCTACTTGGCCTTCGAGAGAGGGGCAGACTGCCATAGCCTTTCAGGGGAAAATCTGGTTTATGGGAGGAGTCAATTATGATGAACGTAAGGAGAAGAATGATGTGTGGTCTTCGAGTGATGGTCTAACGTGGGACGAAGTTTTGCCAGAAGCTCCGTGGAGTCCAAGATGGGACCATGCCATGACTGTTTTCAAGGGTAGAATTTTTCTTTCAGGAGGAATGGATTTATCTGGTAAGACCTTCAACGATGTCTGGGTCTCGTCCGATGGCATTCATTGGGAGGAAATGCCAACACCCCCATGGCAAGGAAGGCAAGGTCACTCTCTTGTCGTCTTTCATGACAAACTCTGGATAATCGGGAGACTCAATGACAAAAAGGAGGGAGGAGTAAATGATATTTGGTTTTCAGACGATGGAGTAACATGGCAAAAAACCAATACCGATCCAGAGTGGATTGGTCGCGAGGATCATTCGGTTTTAGTCTGGAAGGATAGAATCTTTGTTTTTGGCGGGATGGGTTCAGACTGGCAGTGGAAGAATGATGTGTGGAGGTCAAACTAAAACACCCTGAGCTTGTCGAAGGGTGTTTTAGTTTACGAACGAAAAAGAAACAAACTTAAACTACATCGTGCCCTGCATGTTTGGTTTATCGCAGTTCTTGCACATCTTCTTATGACCAAAGACCTCAATGATAGCCGAGATAGCAACCAAGATGTAGATAATCATAGCTACATTCCCAGGAAGCCACTGACTAAGCCCAGTGCCGAAGGCCTCAAGACCCCAGTTAAGACCGCCGATAATTAAGAGAACGAACGCAACTTTATGAAGCATTATTGTGGGTTAATTACTAATAAACTTATATAAATTGTATCACTACTACTCGAATGATGAGTTCTGATTGTCCACAGAGGCATTATGATATATTCTTTTGTAATCACCCGCCCTTAGCTCAGTTGGTTAGAGCACAGAGCTTATACCTCTGGGGTCCTTG
>JBBUBA010000040.1:0-14155 GCA_038058485.1 Patescibacteria group bacterium
AACGATACGAGCGTACGAGGCAGTTTAGAGCCACCACGCGCTCCGCGCGTGCGAGACATTATTTGTTTTGGAAATAGGTTCGAACTTGGTACAATAAACACACCATCAACGAACTGAACGGCTTTTTCAAAGCATCAGATTTGCAAATTTTTTGTATGTCTTCAATCTGAGAGTAATTAGATTTATGCTAAACTTTGACTATGAACAAGAAAAATGTTTTCCTTTGGACTCTCTATGATTTTGCAAACTCGATAGTTACTATTGTTTTCTTCCTTTACTTTTCACAATGGCTAGTTATTGATAAGGGTGTTCCCGATTTTTGGTATAACATGATTTTTACAATTGGATCAGTTTTGCTCCTTTTGACTGCTCCGATTTTGGGAAGTATTGCTGATAAAAACGGTGGACAACAAAATTATCTTAATCGAATTACGGTAATCGTATTTATATTCTTTTTGCTAGCCAGTTTTACAACATTATTCTTTTCTCAAAAAGTATTCCTGGCGGCGTTATTTTTCCTCCTCGCAAATTATCTTTATCAATTTTCTTTTGTTTTCTATAACGCACTTTTACATTACATCGCTCCACCAGAAAAATGGGGACGAATATCTGGTATTGGTCAAACTGGAAATTGGCTAGGACAAATCGCTGGCCTTTTAATAACTCTGCCACTTGCTAGTGGCGCGGTTTATTTTGTTGGTGAGGCTGGTCGTGCTCAGACATTCCTTCCGGCGGTTATTATATTTTTTGTTCTCGCTTTACCAATGCTTTTATTTTTCAAATTACCAAGGCAGGAAAAAACTGATGATAAGATCGTATTAAAAGAAGAATACAAAAATTACTGGAGTCAGTTTAAGGAACTTATAAAATCCCCGAACATGGGCTTGTTTCTTCTCGCATATTTCTTTTTCAATGATGCAATCATAACGGCTTCAAATAATTTTCCCATTTATCTCCAGAATGTTTTTGCGGTTACAGACAGCACAAAATCTATGCTTCTTGTGGGCATACTTGCAACTTCAGCTGTTGGTGCTTTTTGTTCAGGTTGGGTGGCTGACAAAATTGGACTTAAAAAATCCCTCATGATAGTTCTTGGAAGTTGGGTAGTATTATTCCCACTTTTAGGACTTACCTCCAATTTCAAAATTTTTATTGTTCTAGCTATCATGATAGGATTTTTGTACGGTTCAATTTGGACAGTAACGCGCGCGGCAATGACAGCACTGTGTCCAAAGGACAAACTAAATTTCGGTTTTAGTTTTTACACTCTTGCTGAGCGTGTTTCAACTCTTGTCGGGCCATTGACTTGGGGATTGATAACATCACTTTTTATTGGTCTTGGCCCGACCCGTTATCGCATTGCGATAACGGTCATGGCTGTCTTTGTTGCTATTGGGATTTTCTTTTTAAGAAAAATTCAAATAGAAAAAGAAAATCCTATTTCTTATAGATAGGCGAGCGACATCAAACTGAAGGGTCTGGGGTAGTTTCTTTACCTACACGCAATGACTCAAACACGCTTTGTTTATTCTTATAATATTTAACGTTATTTTGTAACAATTTTTTATCCAAAGGAGATTCTGTTGTGCTAGTAACGTCTGAGCCAAAAGCTCCGTTGCCTACGTTTAAGAAGACGATGGTGCTAAAGATTGCTGTAGCCAACAGAAGAAGAATAAGGACAGAGAAGATTACTTTCCAGTCAGCATCCGGTCCACTCCCCCATCCTAGGAAGCGACCACGATTTGCATACCCATTTTTGTCAAAAATTTTAATCATTTTTCTGGATATGTAGTAACTTTGATAATCGCACTAGTCTTCCAAATCTCTTCTGCTTTGGAAAGATCGGCCCTCTCTACGCTTATCTTGTAAGGCAAGTTCTCAATAAGCCGGACAAAAGCAAGATTCGACGACCAGACCCCCTCTGTGTTTACAGTAATGCGAACAGTTTGTGCTGTGCTCGAGGCAGTCTTGGTAGCTTCATCTGTTATGGAAGAGATAGAAGTTTTTAACCCAAGATTTCTTCCGGTCTTCTCTAGTTCTTCCAGCACAGAGACAAGCTCTGTCTTGTTTAGGACAGAGTCATTTATAACGACCAGATCATCTTTATAATTTTCTTGTAATGCAAGAATACTTTTGGTTCGACTATCACTTCCGGTTTTTTCTTGTATCGCAATATTTGCCTCCGTAACATCATCTCGAATGTTCGAAATAGAAGAAAGTTCGTAATACAACCCCCCACCAAAAGCAATGATCATCACCCCCACAATAATTATTCTGGTTAAAGCATTCATTTGGTTTTTTGTGGAATAAGAGATATTTCGAAAACAATATCAAATTCTCTGGCAATGGTACCAACAGGCAAATCTACCTGACTCCAGTCTTGAGATGAACTTAGCTCCGACTGGAAAGCGAGCAGGGCTTGTCTTGTCTTGGCCACTCCATTAATGCGCAAACTTTTACTACTGTTGGCTTGTCTTATCCAAGAGAAATTGTGTATGGAAACCTCGGCTGTTTTTTTGAGTAAGACTTTTTGAAAATATTCATACGGTAGATCTTCGTTGCCATCAGGAGCTATGGCCAGAAGCTCCCTCTTTGTTTTTTCTACCCAAACCTCTAATCTCTCTCTATCTATTTTTGTCGAAGTCCCCTTAACTGATGAGAGGATATACAGTGAGGCTTCTTTCTTTTTTGTGGCAAAAATAAGTGAGGAAGCCAAAGTCGCATCCGCAAAAAAGATAATCCCAGCAAAAAGACCGAGAATAATAGAGATGCGCCTTAGGGCATACTCCTTTCTCACTTTATTGACCTCGGCTAGTGGTAATAATTTATACATATTCGCGGTAACTCTCTCCTAAAGCGGCCCCTATGGCGGCAGCATAGGCTAGGGATGTGTCGAAAGGAATTTCGGGTAGACGTTTATCTATATCACAAACATTTACCCAAACATTTCCAAGCGCATAGGGCGTCTCAACATCGCTCATGATACTTGAGACCAATTTCTCATCTTTGGCCCAAGGTCCTCCTACGATGATGCGCTCAACTTTCTGGTTTGGCATGTCGCTCGATTCATATTTTGCACTCCAAAAAGAAAAGAATTTGCGAATCTCAGCTTTTAACACAGAGATGGTTTCTTGATTCATAGAATTTGCCACATCCAAGGAAAGGGTCGAGCTAAATTGGACCGCCTCATCTCGCACCAAATAAAAACCGACTCTACTATGTCCAAGGTAGATGATAAGGTGGGACCGTTCATCCCCCACTTTAACCAAAGCTCTCGCAATAGCCTGTGATTCGACATCAAAGGCAACAGGGATTAGCCCAGCTGATTCGAGAGTGTCAGTGTATTCTTGTGCAATTTGAGCCGGTATCACAGACACGGCAGCCCTCATCTCACTTGGGCCATCGATGACTTCGAAAGAAAAGACTGATTCGGAAAGAGATAGTGGAGCATTCTCCTCTAGAGTGAAGGCCACTGCATCTCGAAGATCTCGGTAAGGCACCCGATCTATGGTAGTGGTATAAAGATAGGCTCGCTCCTCCGGTAAGGTGGCGTTGATAAATCTGAATCCCTGTTCCTTAGAAAGCTTTGACAATATCTCTATGAGTTTTTGTTTGTCTTTAACCTCACCTTTAGAGACCACTCCCTCGGGTAGAGGGATGTCCCCTGATTGCCTAACATGAAGCTCCCCTTTTTTGCCCGAACTAAAAGAAATGTAGCGAACATTTCGTGAGGAGATGGAGATACCGGCATCGGCCAATGTTAGAAAACGAGGTGTGGGGAAATGATCAAACAACTTCATCCTTCTATTATATCACTTCACTTTTGTGCCGACTGGTATTTCATCCGAGACGTGGAGAAGAGAGAAGACATTGGCTTGTGGTGAGCTTGTCGAATCCATCGAAACGGCCAAAATCATGGCTTGGCTTTCTAACCCCATTAGACTTCTAGGCTCTAAGTTTGTAGCGAAAGCACACTTGGTTCCAACCAAGCTTTGAATATCACTAAAATATTTTCGTATTCCAGAAACCACTTGCCTGGGCTTTTCTTCTCCAAAATCTACAGACAACTTCAAAAGTTTCTCACTAGTTTCAATAAGTTCAACCGAAATAATTTTTCCGATACTTATCTCCCCCTTTTTAAATTCTTCTATGCTTATCATTGGGCTTTTCTGCTATCCATATAACTTTTTAATATCAGTGCTGCCGCGGAAGCATCGAGCATGTCGTTTACCCCTTGGAGTCTGGACGCCTCGACAGAGGTCAGAAGTTCTGGATGAAACTCTACTGACTTCCCCAAAGATTCAAGACTGCGTGCAAATTCTCCTGCTTTTTCATGAATCGAATTCGGTTCTCCCTTAAAGTTTAGGGATTCCCCAACAATTATTCTATCCACTTGCCAAGTTTCAGAAAGTCTTGAGACCTCATTCAATAGATTGCTGTCATTCGGAAGAACCATTCTAGGTAGAGCGAAGTCTCCTGCCTCGTCTGTTGAGGCAATCCCGACTCTTTTTTCTCCAAAATCTATGGCCATCAGTCGCATATGGGCATTATACCTTGCCCGCCTTTGGCGGAGTATACTTATAGTATGGAAGTTTGGATTAAGGCTCATCCTCTACTGTTTATTGCCTTCGTTCTCTGGACGATTATCTGGAAGGGTCTGGCTCTTTGGAAGTCAGCTGGTCTACGACAAAAATACTGGTTTACTGCGATACTAGTTCTTAATACATTTGGAATCCTTGAGATTGTTTACCTTTTCATCGTCGCCCGTAAATACAAAGTCGAGGTGGTGGAGAATTAGATTTTGTGTTTGTATAGAGCCACAGGAGGGGTCGCATAGTGGTCTAGTGCGGTAGTCTTGAAAACTACTGTACCGCAAGGTACCGCGAGTTCGAATCTCGCCCCCTCCGCCAAAATTTTTGTGATAATATTTAGAGATGATAAAAAATGGTTCGGTTACTTTAGAGTGGGAGGCCCACGACTACGAGCACAAGGAAAGAAGCTCCGATTGGTTCTGGGCAGCAGGGATTGTCACTCTAGCCATCGCCTTCGCCTCTATCATCTTTGGTAATATCATCTTTGGTGTTCTTATCTTAGTCAGTGCTGTTTCGCTAGCTCTTTTCATAAACAGACCACCGGAAAATATTCATGCGTCAGTGACTGATAAAGGCATCCAGCGTGAGAAAACGTTTTACCCTTTTGAAACGTTGGAAAGCTTCTGGATAGATATCGAACATCCTCACAATAAAATAATTCTTCGCTCCAAAAAAATGTTCATGCCCCTTATTCTTGTGCCTCTTGGCACTAATATTAATGCCGAACAACTGCACACCCATTTAGAAAAACATTTGAAAGAAGAGTACCATTCCCTTCCTTTCGTCGAAAAAATCTTGGAATATTTAGGATTCTAGGCTATGAATTTTAGAACTGGGATTAAAATAAGTTTAATAGGAACTGGAGTTGAAGCTATTGGCCTTTTACTAGACATCCTTCACCACTTAGATATTGGAATAAAAACTCCTGAAGGGCTTTTAACTTTCAACCACTCTGTAATTTTTGTTGGATTTCTGATTAATTTTGTTGGTGTACTTATAACTTTCCTTTCGAGAAATAGGTACTAACTAATATTTTGTGCTCCCAGTAGGAATCGAACCTACATTTTAACTTCCGCAAAGTTATGTCCTATCCATTGAACGATGAGAGCCGACTGTCCTATTTTACCCCAGCTTTTTGATCATTCTCGCTAGACGGCTCTTCTTGCGAGAAGCAGTATTTTTGTCTAGAGACCCTCCCTTGACGGCTTTGTCGAGAGCTTTTTGTGTTGCTTGGAAGGCAGAAATGACTTCTTTCTTCTTCCCTTCGGCAATGAGTTTCTTTACGGACTTAATTGCGTTTGTGGCTTTATCTTTGCGAGTACGGTTAAATTCTCGCTTCCTAAGGGAGCTTCGGAGGGCCTTTTTGGCACTTCGTGTTATCGGCATTTGGAGATGCTATCATACCAAGATGATTGGCACAATATCTGGGCTCGTCAGGCACAAAAACTTAAACCAAATATATGTGGACGTCGGCGGAATTGGCTACAAAATTGCCGTGACAACAGACACTGCCCTTGAAGCGGAGATGGCCGGAGTGCTCTTTCTTTGGACACATCTTGCTGTGAGGGAAAACGCACTGGACCTCTATGGCTTCTTAGACAAGGAAACTCTCGACGTCTTCGAGCTCCTGATAAGTATCTCCGGTATCGGGCCAAAAACAGCTCTCGGGATACTTAACGTGGCCACACCGAGCATGCTTCGTAAGGCAGTAGCCAACGACGACACGAGCTACCTTACCAAGGTCTCTGGTATCGGCAAAAAGAACGCCCAAAAAATAGTTTTGGAATTACGAGACAAACTCACAACCACCATGGAGGATAAGAGCGACAATCTCCGCTCCGAAGGCGACGTGATGGAAGCCTTGGTGTCACTTGGCTACAACGAGCGTGACGTGCGTGAAGTTTTAAAAAAGATTCCAAAAGATTTGAAGAAGGACTCAGAACGGGTCAAGTTCGCTCTCAAACTACTCTCAGATGCTCGATAATGTTTTGCAAACAGTTAAAAAATTAATTCCTAAAAGACTATTCAACAGTCTGGCTCCCACCTATCATTATTCTCTGGCTCTTTTTGGGGCAATAATATTTGGTTTCCCTTCTCGGAAACTTACAGTCATTGCTGTCACTGGCACTAAGGGCAAATCTTCGACTACCGAGATGTTGAATAGTATTTTTGAGATGGCGGGACACAAAACACTTCTCTTAAACACCATTCGTTTCAAAATAGATAGAGAATCAGTCCCAAACAAAAAGAAGATGACGGTTCCTGGGCGCTTCTTTCTCCAAAAAATGCTTAGGAAAGGGGTCACAGCTGATTGTGACACGGCAATAATAGAGCTTTCAAGCGAGGCGGCTAAACAATACAGACACAAGTTTATAGGTTTGGATGGACTAATCTTCACCAATCTCAAGCCCGAACACATAGAGAGTCATGGCTCTTATGAAAAGTATCGTGCTGCCAAGGTCTCTTTGGTCAAAGGACTTAAGCAAAATGGTGTTCTCATTGTAAATGCAGATGACCCAGAATCAGTCCACTTCAAAAATGCTACTGACAAAAAAGTTTTGGAATGGAATCCAAACGAAAATACAAAATATGAAACTTCTTTGATCGGTGATTTCAACAGAAAAAATATATTGGCCGCGGCGACATGTGCCAGAGCTTTCGGTATATCTGAAGAAAAAATAAGAATGGGTATAAAAAATTTGAATGTTATCAAGGGTCGAGCTGAATTCGTTAAAGTTGGGCAAGATTTTGATGTGGTGGTAGATTACGCTCACACTGCTGATTCGCTCACAGAATTATATAAAACCTTTGGAAGTCAGAGAAAAATTTGTGTTTTGGGCAACACTGGGGGTGGTAGAGATATGTGGAAGCGTCCAGAAATGGCTAAGGTTGCTGACTTTTATTGTGATTTGGTCTACCTCACCAACGAGGACCCATACGACGAAGATCCAAATAAAATAATAGAGGACATGCTTCCGGGTTTTAAAAAACATAAACCAAGGGTTGTGATGGACCGACGACAAGCCATATTCGAAGCCATAAAAAATGCTAAGAGTGGAGACGTCGTACTCATTTCGGGTAAAGGTACTGACCCTTACATAATGCTCGCCAACGGCCACAAATTCCCTTGGTCTGATTATGATGTCGTCAAAGAAGAGTTGGAAAAATATTTAAAAACAAATGAAACTGTTGAATAGAGTGAGTCGTATTGACATAAAGAGGTCTTACTTGATGACACATTATTTGAGGAAGTTTGGTATTGCAGGAAAACACACCACAGAAATCCCTACCCAGAATCAATATATAGTCGCATACAAGAAAGCTGTCCGAGAAATTAAAAAACTTAGTGAGGCTCAGCTAGACAATAAAATTCTAGAAAAAAATAAAACATACATAAAAAGATTTCATGATCTACGAAAGAAACGACTAGATGCATATAACTCTGCTCACTGGTTTCTTGCAATCGTTTCTATAAAAGAGCTTGGCGTTTGGAAAGGGGCAGGTGGCTTACCAAAATCTTGGACTAAAGAACCCCTAAATAAACTGTCACAAAGAATTAAAAAGGCCTTGAAAATAAGTGACTATCATATAAAGGCAAGGTCTCGGCGAGCTATACCATCAATCATCCAACTCAAAAATACCATCCAAAATGATAGGTACTCAATTCCAATTGTTTTTGAGTCAGGTATGGGAACAAATGGACGTGCTGGGCTACCGAAAACAAAATTTGATATTGATGACGGCAACATGCGGGCAATTGCTTACGCTGTCAGTAGTGACAAGAGACTAAAGGTTTACGTTGGGATAACAAAAAAGAATGCCTGAGCTTCCTGAGGTGCAAACGACGGTCAATGGGCTCAACTCAACCGTCAAAGGACGGAAAATTTTGGATGTTTGGAGTGATTACCCCATTAGAAAGTCTACGACTTCTAACGGGGCAGGCAAAATGTTTACTGATAGCATCAAACACAAACCTTTCTACAAAGAATTCCGAAAAAAGGTTATTGGAAGAAAAATTTTAAAAGCAGAAAGGAGGGCAAAAAATATTTTGATACATCTCTCGGGAGGGCAAACAATGCTTGTGCACATGAAGATGACGGGGCACTTTGTCTATGATCGTCCAGATTATCCTCATGTAAGATTCAGCCTCAAGCTCGACAATGGAAAGGCTCTTGCACTATCAGACATGCGACGCTTTGCCAAAGTGACTCTCATCGAGACAAAAAATTTAGACAAATCTTTGCACTTAAGTAACCTAGGACCAGAACCATTAGACGAGAAATTCAGAATCAAGAATTTTGAATCAAGAATCATGAAAAAACCGAAAAGCAAAATTAAAACTGTTCTAATGGACCCACCTGTCATCGCGGGGATCGGAAATATCTACTCCGATGAGATCCTCTGGCGGGCTGGTGTCCACCCAGCATCTATCGTTTCTAAAATACCGAAAAAAAATATTGGGGGGATGTTCAGAGCCACAAAAATTTTGCTCAAGAAAGGCATAGACTTTGGAGGAGACTCCATGAGTGATTACAGAAACATCAAGGGAGAAAGGGGCAAATTTCAAGAGGAGCACAAAGCTTATGGGAGAACGGGAATGAGGTGTACGAAAAGAGGCTGTAAGGGTAAGATTCCCCGTATGACAATCGGAGGAAGAAGTGCGCATTTCTGTAACAAACATCAAACTTTGTATGCTTGAGTACGCTATCATAGCCCTGGGTCTTTTCGCCTTCGGTGATGCGGCTTATGTGCCGGCTGTCTACCTTGCCATCACTGGACACCTCCTTTTGTGGCCCATCATGCTCATGTCCTTCGTGGCGAGTAACCTCATGGATATTGGGTGGTATCTCTTCGGCACGAAAGGGCTTCAAAAAGTTTTCAAATCTCTCCCCTTCATCGCCAAATGGGAGGAGAAACATCCAGAACTCATGGCCTCATTCTTCAAGCATCAACTCAAAATTATTTTTTGGAGTAGATTCCTTCATGGCATGGGTTATCCGATAATGATTTTATCTGGTGTTTACAAAGTCCCGTTTAAAAAATATATGATGATGAATTTATTGAGTGCCCTTATCATCGTCTTTTCCGTCCCAACCGTTATCTACTTCACCCAACAAAGTTCATATGCTATCTTCAACAGCCTAAAACTAGCCGAGATAGTGCTCGTTGTCGCCGTGATCCTTATTTTTGCCTTGAGTAGATTTAAAATTAGGAAAGTCGCCACCAAAATCCTTCTGGGAAAGAAAGATGAAAAAGGGCTATAATAGCCAGATGAAATCTAAAGCAATTGCACTAGTCTTCGTTTTTAGCCTCCCATTTGTCGCTTCGGCAACGCCAAGTGTTGACTTGAGAGTGAACGGCTCCGACGAGCCTGCACAGATGATTTCCGGAGTAAAAGTAAACTTGAGTTGGACGGTTTCTGGAGCAAGCCAGTGTATCCTCTCCGAACTGCAAAGTGATGGTTCTTACTTCACCAAAAATTATCTAACGCTTGGCATAGGTGAGTCGCAGGGTTTAGACACGGCAACCACCCCAGCTGGATATCCTACATATTCCTACACCATTTACTGTAGAGACGATAATAAAAACTGGTCGAATGACAAAGTCCGTATGAGTGTCTACACAGAAACAGAGAGGCAACAAAGAATACAGGCGCTGAAAACTGAGATAGACGAACTAACAAGACTTCTCAAAAAACTTTCTTCAGCCACAAACTAGTTTAGAAGAGTGTGGAGAGCGATACCGGTAGCAACAGAAACGTTTAAAGACTCCTTCTCCCCCTTCATCTCTATCTCCACAATTTCTTCAGAAAGATCCAGTGCCGTCTTTGAAACCCCCTCGACTTCGTTTCCCACTATCAATGTGAGAGCTTCTGGCTGATAACTATTAGCTTCTAGCTTTTTAGATTCAGGGGTCTGTTCGAGAGAGATTATTTTGAATCCTTGATCCTTCAGTTCTACAATTACTTCGCTTATCGACTTCCGAGCTTCCCAACTTATTAAACTTTCCGCTCCAAGTGAGACCTTAGCAAAATCAGCCCGCTTTCTACCAAACCGATCAAGTGGAGCTGGAGTTGTGCCTATAAGATAGATCTTTGAAACTCCCAGACCTTCGGCTGTACGGAAAATAGAGCCCGTGTTTTCCACACTCCGGATGTTGTCCAAGACCAGTACACAGGTTTTGTTCATAATGCTAAGATTACACTATGCTCAATCCATTTCCAGAGCTCCTTGTTTACACCACATTTGCACCTTTTATCTTGCGTTTGGTTCTGGGTCTTATTTATTTAGATCTTGGTGTTTTGAATTTTAAGAAAACGGGAAATACAAAACTATTGGGAGGAGTGGAGGTTATTGGCGCCATCATGCTCCTTATGGGTCTTTACACACAGATTGCCGCCATCCTCTTCATCATCATCTCTGGGGTGAGCTTCTATATTGAGTACAAAGACGCTACCGTTTTAAAACGGGACATCGTCTTCTACCTCCTTATTCTCGCCATTGCTGTTTCCCTTCTTCTTACCGGTGCCGGCGCCTACGCCAAAGACCTTCCACTTTAATTTTGTGCCCCCACCAGGAATCGGACCTGGATCAATTGCTTAAAAGGCAACTGCTCTACCACTGAGCTATGGGGGCGTATCGTCTACTTTACAGACTTAGTAAGATTTTCTCAATCATTGTCTCCATCTCCCCTATTCCTCGACGGGCGTTATGATAACCAACCACTAAACTTCCGGATAAATCCTCAAGCTCCCCAACTTTCCAGTTTACTAAAAAACTTTTAGATTTTTTATATACAAAAGGATTTAGTCCTGACTCCTCAGCACTACTTGTCTTTGCGCTAAGCAAAAGTGATTTGACTCCCCACATCACGCGCCAAAAGATTTCGTCTGCCACCATTCCACTGGCCAAAGCCTGCTCATAAACAACCCAAGCTTTTCTTTTGTCTTTCTCCCCAATAGCATCAGTCAGTGGGAAGACATTAAATTCTTTGCCTGCCTTCTCTATTATTTCTTCCTCTTTTGGTTCTATCAGACCAACATTGACCACATCACCAAACAAATTCTTGCCGTAGTATTCGTCCATCATATTTTTTTCAAATCATTCCAATTTTTACCGGCGTTGGCCTCGGCCACTATTGGTACGCCGTAAGTTTCCTTCCCTTCTAAAACTCTCTCCATTATATTTTTAAATTCTTTGCCCGCTTTTGATACAAAATCATCGTCAGTCTCGTAAACAATTTCATCATGAACTTGAAGCACTAAGCGGGTCTTCTCTTGCCATTTGTTTTTCTTTATCAAATCATCTATACGCTTCATGGCAATCTTCACAATATCAGCCTCCGTGCCTTGTATAGGGGCATTGATGGCCATCCTTTCAGCCTGAGCTCGAATGAAAGATAGCGGTGATTTAATCCCACTAAAGTATCTCCTCCTGCCAAACATTGTCTCGGTGTAACCCCTCCTCTCTGTTTCAGCCTTCACCCGATCAAGGTACCTCGCTAGACCACTGAAGGTTTCGAAATAATTATCATAAAATTCCTGCGCATCTTTTCTATCTGTTTTCAAATTAACCTTAAGGGCGTTAACCCCCATGCCGAAAAGGACCCCGAAGTTTATGGTCTTGGCCTTGGTCCTCATGGCCTTATCTACTTCTTCAGCCTTAACACCAAAAACTCTCATGGCTACCCCAGTGTGCACATCTATCCCCTCTTTAAAAATCTCTATGAGTTTTTTATCCTCACTCAAAATCGCGGCGATACGGAGCTCTATTTGTGAGTAATCTAGAGAAAGGAGAGCTTTGCCCTTCTCCGATATAAACGCTTCTCGAATAGCCCGCCCAAGTTCGGTCCTAACAGGAATGTTTTGCAAATTTGGATTTTGGGAAGCCATTCTGCCAGTCGTACTACCAGAGAGAATGAAGGTTGAGTGTAGTCTCTCCGCCTTATCGAGCTGGTCAGGAATAGAGTCTATGTAGGTTGAGAGGAGTTTTTGAAGCTCACGGTAATTTAGGATAAGTTCTATAACTTCATGCTTGTCCTTAAGTTTTTCCAATTCCGACTCTTTGGTGGAGAAACCTCCGCTAGCAGTCTTTTTCTGCCTTGCTCCGGCTAACCCCATTTTGGTAAAAAGAATTTCTCCAAGTTGTTTTGGGGAGTTGATATTGAATTCCTCACCAGCATGTTTCAAGATTTGACTCTCAAGTTTAGAAAGTTCTTTGTGATAGCTCTTGGATAACTCTTTGAGCATCGACTTATCTACCTTCACCCCAACTTTATTCATTTCTTCCACGACACCCACTAGTGGTCTCTCTATATTTTCAAAAACTTCTTTCTGTTTTCTTTTCTCAAGCTCTGTGTTTACAACTTTCCAAGCTTCTTCCAAGGTCTTGGTTTTAGTGAAAGTCATCACATCCTCCATGTCTGGATTGGTGATATTTGAATCAACAACCCAAAGTGCAAGCTTCAACTTCTCATCCTCGTTGACACTCGGTGTCCACACAGCCTGATCACTTTCTCCTAAGCTTGTTTTGGGTATGGACACCGAGTGTCCATACCCAAGTCTCTTTACCCTCTCTGGCATGGTTCTAAATTCAAGTTTCTGAAAAAGTTCAGTAATCCTTGTCATATCAAATTCCTCTCTCCAATTTTTAGGTAATTTAAAGTCGATTGGTGCATCGTGGCGAATCGTAGCCAAGGTTTTGGAAAAAAGGGCTTCTTCTTCATTTTCTAGTAAAAGATCCCTCACCCTTTCTGTTATCCCTGCTTTTTTGTACTCATCTTTTTTCTTTAAAGCCTTATAAATTTTCTCTATTGTGCCAAATGTTTGTATTAAAGTTGTGGCCGTCTTCTCACCTATTCCTTTTACTCCAATAATATTGTCAGATGGATCTCCTCGTAACCCTTTGTAGTCGGGTAGAAATTCTGGACCAAAACCAAATCTCTCCTCCACCCGTTTCTCATCATATAGAATAGTGTCGTTTAACCCTTTTCGAAGAGTGTAGACCTGAACTTTTTTTCCCGAAATAAGGCTCATGGTATCCATGTCGCCCGAAGCAATAACAATTTCAATATCTTTGTCCTTCTTCAAGTCCTCCACTACAGTTCCTAACACGTCATCCGCTTCAAACCCAGGGCAAGAATATATCGGTATCCCCCAGGCAGTAAAGACTTCCTTGGCCCGCTCAAGTTGAAGTACGAGATTTTTATCAATTTCTTTTCTTGTCCCCTTGTAAGCTTCGTATGCTTCATGTCGGTGAGTCTTCTCTGGCAAGTCAAAAGCAGCCACAATGTAGTCGGGCTTTAGTTCTTCTATTATTTTTATGAGCATGGCTACAAGCCCGTAGAGGGCTCCCGTTGGCTCTCCGCTAGCCGTAGAAAAGTCAGGGAGGGCATGATACGCTCGATGGATTATAGCGTGAGCATCAAGCAGGACGAGGCGTGATTTGGATTTGACGAGAGTTTTCGCTGTCATTTTCTTTGGCGTGAGTGAATACTATATGTATAGCATCCTCCGGCAAAATATTCCTGACCTTATCTGCCCATTCTACCAAGACCAGATTCTC
>JBBUBA010000041.1:0-7039 GCA_038058485.1 Patescibacteria group bacterium
ATTTAGAAATATTTTAATAGAAAATGAAGAGGACCTTCCGCAGAAAATTTAATACTGGCTCCACACAAAACAAGCGTTTTGTTTATGTTTTTCTTGTTTTGATTTTTGGAGTTATTCTCATTTCGCTATTAAGGACTCCAGTGCTTTCAATCTTTGCCCCTCTTTGGCGTGGACAGAACTCAATCGCTTTGGGTTTTAGAAATTTTTCACAAATGATACGGAGCAAAGATGCCCTTGTTAGAGAAAATCTGGATTTACATGAGAAACTTTCTTCTTACGAAATACTTAAGAAGACCACAAGCTCTCTTCAAAATACAGAGGAAGAACTTCTTTCTGTATTTGGAAGAAATTTCTCTACCGGCTCTATTGCGGCAACGGTGCTTGTTCATCCTCCAGAAACACCATACGATATTCTTATAATTGATGCTGGATCCTCTGACAGTGTTAAACAGGGGAGTAAGGTCTTTCTTCCAGAAGGTGGAATTATAGGTTTTATAAGTGAGGTCGAAGAGAATCAATCCAAAGTTTCTCTCTACAGTGGGAGTGGAATTGAAACCAATGCTTATTTGGAACGTGGGGATGTCAGTATTAGGCTCATCGGAGCCGGTGGAGGGAGTTTCAAAGTTTCTCTTCCGCGTGATGTAGCGGTTGAGATTGGGGATAGGATGCTTTTACCAAGTATAAGGAATGAGCTTGTTGGAGTGGTAGTAGAAGTCGTACTTGAGCCAACAGATTCAACCAAGCGTGTTTTGGTAAGAGGTCTCATCAATGTCAGCAATGTGCGTTTTGTGATAGTTCGCTAACATGAGAATACTTTTCACCTTGATAGTTTTCCTAGCTTTGATAGTGACTCCATACTGGATTTATTTTCCACTTATACTCATTGGTATCGTTCTCTTTCCCTTTTATCTTGAGGCCATTTTGCTTGGACTTATTGTGGACCTTGTCTATGGCGGAGGGGCAAATAGCAATGCACTTTTTGGTTTTCCGTTTGGTATTGTGGTGGCAATCCTCATTTTTTTCACTGCTCCTCTAAGAGAATATTTAAGATTCAATGCGTAAAATTTTACGAACACTAAAAAAAAGTTTTTTGAGAAACAGCAGTGAGATAAATCCGGAGGATATCTTTCTTGATTCGACCAACTTGCCGGGGCTTAACCTTGGTCGGTTGGAGGGGATGATAGAGAGACCTATCGGAGGAAAAACTTTTCTCTTTGTTAGAGTCGTATTGTCGCTTATTTTAATTTTCCTTGGGGCGGAACTCTGGGTCCTTCAGGTGAGTAAGGGTGAGGTCTATGCTTTAGTAAGTGAGGAAAATCGCCTTGGACGCACAGCCATTTTCGCTGACAGGGGAATAATTTTTGATAGAAATAACCTACCTTTAGTGATGAATGAGATTAAGCCAGATGAGAATGATTTTGCGGCGCGTAAATATCCCAATATTGAAGGTCTTGGAGCGGTGGTAGGTTACGTCAAGTATCCTTCCATGGACTCTCTTGGAAGGTACTATGATGAATTATTTCACGGACAAGCTGGAGTAGAGAAAATGTATGATTCTCTTCTTTCAGGAAGTAACGGAAGCAAACTCACGGAAACTAATGCTCTTGGAGAAATCACTTCAGAGTCAATTATTGACTCTCCGCAAAAAGGAGAAGATATTCATTTATCTATAGATGCAAAATTAACCGAAAAACTCTATCAGACCATTCGTTCTACATCTAAAGACAGAGGCTTCACTGGAGGGGCGGGGGTCATTATGGATGTGGAGACAGGTGAGGTGTTGGCTCTGACAAGCTACCCATCATATGATCAAAATGTTGTAACTGAAGGCAAGGACTCTTTCGAGATATTAAGACTCCTAAATGACAAGAGCACTCCCTTTTTGAATAGAGCAGTCTCTGGTTTATATACCCCAGGCTCGATTGTGAAGCCCATAGTAGCTCTAGGAGCTCTAAATGAGGGAGTGATATCACCCACAAAACAGATTCTCTCAACTGGGCAGTTAAGTTTACCTAATCCCTTTGATCCGAAGAACCCATCGATTTTTAGAGATTGGCGGGCTCATGGCTGGGTAGACATGATAGATGCGTTGGCCGTCTCTTCGGATGTATACTTTTATGAAATTGGTGGAGGGTTTGGTAATCAAAAAGGTTTAGGAATTACGAACCTCGATAAGTACTTCTCACTTTTTGGAATGAACGAGAAGACCAACATAGATTTGCCGGGAGAAGAGGAGGGTTATATCGCTACTCCTTCTTGGAAAGAAAGAAACTTTCCTGACGATCCCATTTGGCGTGTGGGAGACACCTATCACACTTCTATCGGTCAATATGGCACACAAGTTACGCCGGTGGAGGCTGTACGTTGGGTGGCGGCTATAGCAAACGGAGGGAAGCTTATCACTCCAAGAGTGTTATTTGGAGGGGGTGGAAATAAACCACGGGTAGATAGAAGAGTAGGCTTAGATAATAATTTTTTTGTAATTGTTCGAAAAGGAATGCGAGAGGGAGTTACGAGAGGAGTAGCTACTGGGTTATCAGTTTCTGCAGTGAAGGTGGCAGCCAAAACTGGCACAGCAGAGCTAGGAGCAAGGAAGGAATTTGTAAACTCTTGGATTACTGGATTCTTCCCATACGACATTCCCAAGTATGCCTTTGTAGTAATAATGGAAAGGGGACCCGCTACAAACACAACCGGAGGAGTTTTCGTTATGCGACAAGTCCTAGACTGGATGGCCCAAAATACCCCAGAGTACTTGAAATAACTGCTAGTTTCTGCTATCTTATGCCAAATAAATTATGAACACTGAATACCTGACTCAGTCGAAGTTCGACGAGTTTACGAAAGAGCTGGAAGTTTTAAAGTCTGAAAAACGCACAGAGATAGCTAAACAGCTTGAGTATGCTAAATCTTTGGGAGATTTGTCCGAAAATGCCGAGTATCACGAAGCCCGCAACGCACAGGCGGTTGTGGAGGATCGCATCAACCATCTTGAGAACCTTCTTAAATCAGCATCGATTGTGTCCTCTCATGATACTGGCACTGTCAATGTTGGTACCACGGTGACGCTCAAACGTGAGAACGATAGTTCCAAGAAGACCTTCATCATAGTTGGTTCTGAAGAAGCCGATGCAGCCAATGGCAAAATTTCCGTCCGTTCTCCACTTGGGAGCTCGGCAATGGGTAAAAAGAAGGGAGAGAGTTTCTCCTTCAACTCCCCATCAGGTGCTATGACCTACAAGGTCGTTGATATAGAATAGAAGTGTGGCTTCAATAGACGAAATACGCGAAACGAGAATCAAGAAACTGCAAGCGCTAGAGAAGCGTGGAGTAAATCCCTACCCTACTACTGCGCATTACGATAAAACACTTTTTGATGCTTCTAAGAATTTCAAAGAAGAAGAGAGCCTAGGGTTAGTTGGTAGAATCATGGGTATTCGTGGGCAAGGAAAAATTGTTTTCTTTGACTTTGACGACGGCACAGGCAAATTTCAAGCACTCCTAAAGAAAGGCGAACCAACCAAAGAAGAAGACTTCGAACTCTTCACAGAATTTTTTGATATCGGTGACTTTATAGAAGTTAAGGGTACTCTCTTTCTTACTAAACAGAACGAGAAGACAATACTCGTCGAGAGTCTTCGCATGCTCTCAAAATCCTTACGTCCATTGCCGGAAAAGTGGCACGGCCTTTCTGATACTGAAGAGCGTTTTCGTAGACGCTATTTAGATCTCATTTCAAACCCAGAGGTTAAGCGGAGATTTGTTTTAAGAACTATGATTGTCTCGGAAATTAGAAAGATTTTAGATGAGTCAGGGTTTCTTGAGGTGGAGACCCCCGTACTTCAATCGATATATGGTGGAGCTTCAGCTGAGCCATTTGCCACACATCACAATGCTCTTGGTAAAGATTTTTTCCTTCGTATCTCTGACGAATTATACTTGAAACGTCTAATGGCTGGTGGTTTCCAAAAAGTTTATGAGATTGCTAGAGACTTTAGAAATGAAGGTATTGATACCACGCACAATCCAGAGTTCACCATGCTCGAGTTTTATGAGGCATACAGCGATGCAACCAAACAGCGTGCTTTTGTTGAGCAAATGATGAAGCGATTGTCTGCCCTTGTCCCAGATTGCCAAATAAATTTTGGTAAGCCTTTTGTGGTAAAAAAATATATGGATTTAATCACAGAGAAAACTGGAATCAAAGATCTATTTAAGCACTCTTCCAAAGAACTCGATGACATGTTTAAGAAGATAAGACCGGAAATTATCGAACCGACCTTTGTGGTTGATTATCCGGTAGATATGTTGCCTCTAACCAAGCGTAAGGAGGGTGATAAAAATCTTGTCGATGCCTTTCAACTTTATGCTGGGGGGATTGAACTAGCCAAAGCTTTTTCGGAATTAAATGATCCAATAGACCAACGAGCGAGATTTGAAAAACAAGAGAAGAATAAAAAAGAAGGGGACAAGGAAGCTCAATTGTTAGACGAGGATTTTTTGGAAGCTATGGAGTACGGTATTCCGCCAGCCGGCGGAGTGGGTATTGGTATAGACCGTTTAGTGATGCTTCTCACTGGAGTAAAAAACATTAAGGAAGTCATCCTCTTCCCAACCTTGAAACCAAGAGATTAGTGAATTTAATAAAATAAAACCAATGGGTTTACTCTCACGTTACAAATAAGAAAAAATTAAAGCAGAAGCCTTCTATAAAACCATCAAAAATGTTAAATGCCCTTACTTTACTTCTGAAATAATCTTTAATTCAGACGGGTTTCACCATCTTCAGTTTTCTGCGGAAAGAGAACGTTCAAAGGAAGAGCAATTGCTGAAATTCAGTTTGCTACACGCAGTTCCACATATATTAAGAAACGCAGGCACAGTTCAAGAGTATCGACATACAATGGAACCAGTTGGACAGAAGAGGTTTTCTGATGGGTCGAAAGAAATGAGAGAGATTGAATATTGGGGGATAGTTGCGATTACCAAAGGTGAACATCCAATCCGTATAAAAATAATTCTTCGCAGAGTTGGTAATGGAAACGTGACATTTTGGAGTGTGATGCCAACCGTGAAGTTAAAAGATGGCAATTCGTACCTACATTTAGCTAGTAAAAATATTTCAGAAGAATAACGACAAAGCCCCTGAATTAACAGGGGCTCTCTCTAATGCCTGCCTTCAGCTTAGTTTATTAGCTGAACGGGGCTTACGCCCACAGGCACGGTATTACTATACATAATTAGACTAGATATATCAACACCTGTTAATAACTAGTATACTATGCTGACGGAACAAAATAATAAGTCTTTCAGGCCAAGAATCAGTTTCTATTTGACAGAATACCAGCAAGTGTGATATAATAGTAATTAGAAATCAGTTCTCTCATATTCAGGAGGGGTCATGATTGGAGCATCTGGTATCGGGGCCGCGTGGGCAATTGCCACAGCTGCCAACGGGCTGAAGAACGCATGGGAGTGGCTTTGGAAGTTCCTTTTCCGTTTCCTTCCGCCACTCGGCCCCGCTATCGTCATGATGATGATGGCGAAGTCAGCTTCCGCCCAGACGGCGGAGATCGGACTGTTCCACCGCTATCTTCAGAGGGGTGACAGTTCGAGAACCATCACCACGCAAGACTATCTCAAGGGCTTCGGTTACTTGGGGAGTCGGTGTGGAGTCTGGGGCTTTGGTTACCACGAATCTGGCTATAGCTCTGGTACCATCGGCCCCTTCTGCGACATCATCGGGACGTTTGGGATTGGGGTGGCTGGTGGGGCTGAGAGACTCGGCGACACACGCCAGACTTTCGGGCGTTACGCAGTGGATGTCTACATCGGGGATCCGGAACAGTGCTCGCTTGAGGTCTATTACGAAAACGGACCTTCACGCGAGTATTGGTACGAGGTCAACGGTCTCTGCCATGCGGGTCGATATGTCTCGCTCGGAGTTCTCTCACAGCGATTTGCTGGCACAGGACTACAGGCGGCGCTTCGACTGGGGAAGACTCCGCTCGAGATCTTCGGCGCAGGGTTCTACGTTGAAGGTCAGAGCAGACCCAACCTCATGGCTGGCGTCCAGTTCGTTCTGCAGAAGCACAAGAGGTAAAACAAGGGCGGGGGTTCGAAAGGATTCCCGCCTTTTTCTATGCATAAAATAAGCCACAAAATTAGCTTGACAAATATATATGAATATGATATACTGGACAAAGCAAACTGATCTTCAGGTATACAGGAAACAATCCCATTGAGAGGAGCTTCAAATGCGGCGCTTCACAGTGTTGCTCGCGATTCTGTTCATGCTCTTGCCGTTCAACTTGAACGCGCAGAACGTCTGGGTCGAGTCACAGAACATGGTCTCGTCCGGTGTGGCACCCGCCACGCAGATGAACGTTTCGATCAGCAAGAACTACTCCGAACACTTCGGGGTGTTCCTCTGGTCGATCGTCAGCGAGGGATGGTCGGAGTCGATCGTCGGTGGCGTGTGGTTGCCGAGTTCGCACTACGAGTTCAGTCTCGGCGCCGGTCTCGAGAGCAACGACAACCCCGCACGTGCTCTCGGTTCCGTGTTCGTCAGCTACGGCAAGAGTTCTCTCTACGTGGCGGGCGAGCAGGGTGGGAGTGGACACTGGTTCGTCGCACAGGGCAACTACAAGTTGTCCGGACGCATCGGGGTCGGCTTCCGTGGGCAACACAACGTCGGACTTGGCCCGCGTGTGGAATTCAATCCCACGCGCCACTTCAAGCTCTGGGCGGTTCCATACACCCTTGGCTTGGGTCTTGTGCCAGACGGGAAAACCGTCTTCGGTCTCAGATTCATCCTGTAACCTTTCGGGCCCCGTGTCGGCGAATTTCGCTGGCACGGGGCCTTGTTGTTTAAATAAGAAGAGTGGGTGTGGATAAGTGGTTAGGTAATGTGGACGGGGGTGGGATAAGATGTAGGCCAGTGGGATAGAGTGTCATGAAGACAAAAACGCAAAATGTTCATAGGCGAGTATACACACACCGTCGACGAGAAGAAAAGAATCTCGTTACCATCCAAATT
>JBBUBA010000042.1:0-9860 GCA_038058485.1 Patescibacteria group bacterium
AGAAGTTGGTGGTACTGGCAGTGGTAGCAAAGAGATTGGTGGTGGTGGCGGAGGTCCCCGTGGCAGTTGTAAAGGTGAGGCTTTGTAAAGTAGAGGAAGATGTCACCATGAGATTAGAGGTTGTGGCGTTGCCACCATTGAGATTTTTGGCTACAAACGCTGTGGGGACTGAACCGATAATTTTCCTCGGGGACATCTCCCCGTCCCACGTTGGTGTTGTCGGGTCAGTACCACCAATTTCAACTCCAAGGTAGAGAGTCTGATCGAAGTCGATAGAGGTCAAGGCAGTTGTTGAACCAACCATGACCGAGAAGAGCCCGCTGGAAACTACGACTCTATCACTCCCTGTCAGAGCCTCGGTGAAAATTGGTGAGCCACCAGATAGCGACGTGTAGAGTTTAAAGCGGATGTTGTAACTTCCATTCGACACCGAAATACCTGAAGCATTCGTCAGTCGACCTTGATAATTTATCATTGGATTTATAACAGCCCGAGCACTTTGAGGTACAGAGCTAAACAGTGCGAGAAGAATAAACACATATATAAATGTATTTCTTACATGTGTCATTGTGCTTCACTCATAGTTACTCTGGTAGTGTTGACTAAAGGAAGCTTCCTCTTTGAGCGACGAATTATGTAGCCGGCAATTATTAATATGAGAACTCCAAATACGCCAAGACCTAAAAGTTTAATTGTTTTACTTGGAAAAACTATTGGTAGTTGGGAAACTGGTCCTTCGACCTTGAGCACTCCACGTAGAGTCTTAAGCCCTTGGTTTTTAAAATCAATTATATCCACACGCAGCCCATAATTCTTAGGGTCACCGAGTCCTCCAATGGTCGCTTCATAACGTGTCTTGTCTCTATTAGGACGTAGAATAAAGGTGAAGCGTTCTGGGCTGTTTCCCTGAGTCAAAAGGGTGACGGCAATAGTCTTCAATACTGGAGGAACTCGGTAATACTTAAGAGCCACAGTTAAATTCTTATCGCCCCTTATACCCACGCTGTCACCCAAAACATCTATACTGTCTCCAGATTGAATGAACAAGAAATCCTTAATGGAAAGACTGTCAATTTTAGGGTCAACATTCCCTGCGGGAAGAAGCTTGTCCAGAAGATTTATTGGCTCAATCTCTCCGGGTAGAAGTATCTTTGACTGCGCTAGAACTCCGGACGACAAATTGCCGGCAAGATCTTCTGTGAAGATTGCATAATAGTATTCTGTGCCCGTCACGACAGTTTTGTCAGAGAAACTTTCAACACCAAAACCGTCCCTATTCTCAAAGATCACCTCGCCATCGGTAGAATTTGATGGATAAGATTCTTTAGATCGAAGCAACTTTACCCCGACAACTCTTTTGTCAGATGGTAACTTCCATGAAAGCTCGATGGTTGATTGACTGGACACAGCTCTAAAACTACTCACATTGGCCGGAGATTGTGACAAAGCCACAGCCAGAGTACGGAAAGAAATATTTTCGTAAGTTCGCTCGTTCCCAAAATCGTCTGTCAATACAATTTTAATATGGTAGAAAGTCTGTGGAGATAAACCCTTAGCAACAAATGAGTAGGAACTCAAAGAGCCCACAAATAATCCTGGGGACGAAAGGTGTCCATCACCATAAGACAAATCACGCCCCCAATATATATCTGCTTTCCTTGGAAGATTTGTTTTAAACGATATCGAAGCACTAGTATCGTTCGATGAGATATTAAAATCTGAAATAATAACGTTTCGAGTTCCACTTGGAGTCCCAGATGATGAACTTGTCGCTGGCGCCACAGGGGTAGTAACCGTACTTGTCGCTGTGCGAAGACTCTCGTTCCCCGCTATATCAACCGCAGAAACATTGTACAAATAAGTAGTTTCGGCAGTTAGACCTGTGTCATTGTAATCGCGAGGAAAAGAGGCCACGTCAGTTATCCTGACATTGTCCCTATAAATGTAATACCTTTCGACTCCGTAGTTGTCACTACCGGCATTCCAACTTAGTTCAACTTCGCTTGAACTGATGATTTGAGTTGTAAGAGTTGAAGGAGCCGTCGGTACAGATGTATCAATAAACATATATTGAAAGCCCAGAGCCTCACCATAATTTGTTCCGCTACTTAATCCAGAACCATTCTCTCCCGCAGTAAACTCTATTCCGTAGTTTGCTGAAGTGCTGCTAGCT
This sequence comes from Patescibacteria group bacterium, assembly GCA_038058485.1. GTDB lineage: Bacteria > Patescibacteriota > Minisyncoccia > Phycocordibacterales > Zambryskibacteraceae > JAIFWN01. The sequence goes on from JBBUBA010000042.1 coordinate 2,174, forward strand.
CCAGTACCCGCAAAGTTAATGCTGTCTGAATGCATTCCATACAAATTTGATGACATAACACTTTGAGCCAAGAGTGAAAATGGCCAACATAGTACCGAGATTAAAATTAGTAAGGTGCCGAGACTTTTCATTTTTTGCTTTTTATTGGCACTAATACAAAAGCATAATCATCAGCATTTTCGCCCGGACGAAATACTGGGCGAATTACACCAGATTCTCCCCCCTCATCTAGATACACATTTACCTCATCAGAAAATGTGTTTTTTATCTCCTCAACTTTCTTGCCAGTGTCAGGAGAATCGGGGAACGCAACCACTCCCAACCTACCCTCATCTACAGGCGCAGGAGCTTGAGCAAGATTTATGCTTGCCAAAGCCGACCAGACACTCCTTTCTAGATCACCAAATTTATCTAAAACAGCCATATAAGAGGACACGACCGAGTTATTTAGCACCTCGGCTTGCCGAGGTGCTAGAAAACTCAACCATTGAAAGGCCGAATTGGCACATACAAATACAGTTACCGCCACAGATGCAAAAATCAAAAGTTTTGATTTCGAGTGTAGAACTTTTAGCTTTTTAACTTCAGGTTCAATTACTCGTTTCATCTGTAAAACAGGAAGAACTGGGGCTTGCTCGCTCCTGTAGACCAAATTGGCATAAGCCACGTCATCATTTTTTGGACTTAAAAGATTTTTATCTTCCTTCGTTACAAAATTTCTTTTTCCAGTTCCCTTTTTAGATATGTTTTTTTGATATGAAAGAATTGAATCGAAATCGACATACCATGCCCTTCCAACTAACTTGGCAGGAATTTTTCCATGTCTGGACAGTTGCCCAATATAGTCTTGTGAATAACCGGTTTCTTGGCTTGCTCGTTTAACCGAGATGAACCTTTTACCTTCTAAAAATAGATCAACTGTCATAAATTAATTATAGTACCCAGTTGCAGGAAAACCTACAAAATTTCCCAAAAAACTGTGGACAATAAACCTTTATTGCTAGCCTATAAAACTCACTCCAAATATTCTAGAAGGTATCACAAGTTGACAGAAACTTTAAGGTCAAAATTGGGGTTAAAAAACACTTATCAACATCTAGATACATACATAAATCAAATATTCCAGGACATGGTAATATATATAGGATTATTAATGTTTACATAGCAATCCATGAAAGAAATATATTTTTCTATAAAGGAAGCCGCCGAGATTTTAGGGGTAACTCCACTGACTTTGAGGAACTGGGATAAGTCTGGTAAGTTTCCTGCTCGTAGGCACCCCATGAATAACTATCGAGTTTATACACATTCAGCGCTTGAAAGGGTGATCGACGACATCGAGGGAGGGACAAATAAATCGAACGCGGAAAAACGTATTAAAAAGTTACTGATAAAACACTTAGACGAATAACTAGTAAAGAAGTTTTTCGAAGACCTCTTTTAATATTTTTGGGTTTGCTCCCCCGTTACTTTCTTTCATCGCCTGGCCTATCAAGAACTGGAGTGATGATAATTTCCCAGATTTATATTCGTCAACGGCTTTACTATTTTCTTTAATTATCTTTTCTGCAATAATCTCTAGTTCTTTTATATTACTTTTTTGAATTAGTTGTTTCTGTTTTGCAATTTCTCGGGGGTTACCATTTTCATTCTCAAGTTCTTTTAAAATTATTTTTGCGCTAGTTGAGGAGATAGTTTCCTCAATAATCATCCTCATTATTTCTAATATACTATCGGGGGCAATTTGGGATGTCGCAAAATCTGTAGCAATGTAGTTAGAGGCTAGTTTTACCTCTTCTTTATTCGACGTTAATTTTGCAATGTCGTCTATGGCTTGACTTCTTTCTGCGTCTCTTGTGTAAAGCTCTGCGACCTCTTCAGTTAGACCTAAATCTTTCAAATACCTCTCTCTCTTCTCCCACGGCAATTCCGGCAATGTTCTCTTAAGTTTTTCATAGTTAAACTCTTTTATTTCAGATATAAAAAATTTTGGTAGATCTGGGTCGGGAAAGTATCTATAGTCATGCGACTCCTCCTTGGCTCTTTGGGAAAAAGTCATCTCCTTATTTTCATCCCAACCTCTCGTCTCTTGAACTACACTCTCCCCCCTCTCTAATGTTGCTGTTTGCCTTTCAACTTCATAACGAATAGCTTTTTCGACTGCCTTAAAGGAATTCAGATTTTTTACTTCAACCTTTGTGCCTAGGCTATTTACCCCGAGCTTTGTCGAGGGGCTTACCGACACGTTGGCTTCAACTCTCATTTCCCCTTTCTCCATATTAGCCGCGCTTGATTTGAGATACCACAAAAGAAGCTGAAGCTCCTTAGCGAAACTCACAGCGGTTTCCGCATCGTGTATAACCGGCTCTGTTACCAACTCCATCAGGGGTACTCCTGCCCTGTTAAAATCGATCAAGCTTTCGTCTCCCTTGTCATGTGTAGACCTGGCCGTGTCTTCCTCAAGATGAATTCTAGTCAATCTAATCCCAGCCAATTCTCCCCCACTAACTAGTGGATACTTATACTGGCTTGTCTGATAGCCTTTCGGTATATCCGGATAGAAATAGTTTTTTCTATCAAATTCCGTGTAACTACCTAGTTTCCCTTCTAACGCAACCCCAACACGGAGCACTTGCCTAACCGCCTCCCTATTTATGACAGGTAACGTCCCAGGGTGACCCATACAAACTGGACAAATGTTCACATTAGGATGCTTCTCCCCAGTGTCATTCTTGGAATTGCAGAACATCTTCGTCGCCGTTGAGAGCTCTGCATGAATTTCGAGACCAATTGTTGGTAGGTAATCACTCATATCTGTTTGCTCAAAAAGTCTGATAGATTTTTCAAAAGTTTATCGTCTAATATTGAAACTGGTAGGACATTCTTATTCAACTTTTTTAATAATTCTAGTTTATCCTGCATGACTGATTCTGAGATAAGATCCACCTTCGTCAGGAGAACAATTTCCGACTTCCGTGCAATATCTTCATTGTAGAGCAGAAGTTCCTTTCGAACAATTCTATATGTAGATACAGGATCCGGTTCCTCGCTCGATACAGCATGGAGAAGTCCTTTGGTCCGCCTTATGTGTCTAAGAAATTTATGGCCCAAACCTTTGCCCTCTGCTGCTCCTTCAATAAGTCCTGGTATATCTCCAAGTATTACTCCATACATATCCCCCAAGTAAGGCTCTAAAGTAGTGAAGGGAAAGGCTCCAACTTTTGATTTGGCTCGAGTTAGAGCATTGAGTAAACTAGATTTGCCAGCGTTAGGAAGTCCAATAATGCCGTAGTCCACTACGAGCTGGAGTTCTATGTCAAAATCCGCTTCCTCTCCCTCCTCTCCGTTTGTCGTCTGTTTTGGACTTCTGTTTATCGAAGACTTAAAGAAAGCATTGCCTAGACCTCCCTTACCTCCTGTCAAAAGTTTTATTGTCTCTCCATCTTTCTTAAGTTCAAAAACATGGCCAGTGGTTAGATTTGTTATAACAGAACCAATTGGCAATTTTATAACAATACCTTCCCCCTCCTTCCCTTGCTTGTTATGTTTCTGTCCATCCTCACCATCTTCTGCGGCAAAAGCCTTCACATCTCTATAAGATGCTAGGACCCCCACATCCCTTATGGCCTCGGCAGAAACATTACCCCCCCTACCGCCGTTGCCTCCTGCTGGACCACCCTTATCTATTCCCTTTTCATGGCGCCACCGCACAACCCCGTCTCCGCCTCTACCAGCCTTTAGGTGAAGTCTTGTTTCATCTATAAACATTATTCCTCTACTCTACCCAATCTAGGCATTTAAGGCTAATTCTGCAAGAGCAATGGCTCCTTCCCTAGTCTTAGCTGAAGCCATAAATAGGCCTCGATGGGCAAACAGGGCGTCAGGAACTCCAGTAATTTTCTGCAACTCTTCGTCTGTTTTTCCTCCCCAAGCAATCGGCAAATCTTTACGTCTCGTTCCAAAAACTTTCGACGTTGCGGGTACGCACTTCACTCCCCAACTTACTCCATCATTCCTTGGATAAATGACATACACAGGCTCTGGTTTTTGCATCAAAGTAGAATACCAGTTATGTTCCTTTTCTAAAATTATGACTCTCTTATCTTTGGTGGCCTCATAAATTTCTTCAACAGCCACTTCGCTAAGTACAGTCTCTTTGGCTCTATTTATTTCCCTAACTAGTAGTTCCTTGGCTACACCAACAACGTTCATGAAAATTTTGTATAGATTTTCTTCCGAATCATTTGGTTTAGATAAGTACGAATAGAAAAAATCTACAATAGAGTAATCTCTAATTCCTTCGTAACGATACTCGGCGATAGGCATACCGTTGTCGTGTGCATCGAGTGGTTCCATAAAGATACGGTCAATTATCTCTGCCTCTCTCTTTCCTCCCGCTAATATTTCTCCGAACTTCCTCCAAACTAAACCGGCCGATGCGTATTGAATTCCATTTTCTCTTTTTCCCGCCCCACCGAGCTGATGATGATCAAATCTATTTTTTTCTGGTTCATACTCCATGCCCACATCTACCACATAATCCGCAGGGCTAATTAAATCTTTGTCTCTAGTTCTGATTACCCTTGCTTCTGGTTCAATTAAAAGGATGGTAGCTACAGCAAAGACATCATCAGCGTGATAGGTGCTGTTATGTGTGGCTATTGTCGTCATAAGTTTTTTTAGCCCAAGCTATGAGAAGAATGTAGAGAACGATAGTTAGAGACATCATCGGGATGGTAATGTAGCCAAAAGCTAACACGAAAACCTTAGAGCATTCTCCCCCCACAGCCGTGCAAGGTAAAACAGAAGTTCCTCCCAAGTTTACATAGGCTTGGTAGATAGCCACAATACCAGCGAGCATCGCTAAGGGAGTTGTGTAGAGAAACGCTGAAGCGTTCTTTTTGAGTAAAGCTACGCCAAAGATTATAGGTGTTGGATAAAGAAAGATTCTTTGCCACCAACAAAGTTCGCAAGGAGGAAAGCCAATTACATTTGAGTAAAACAAACTGCCAATAACAGCTACGAGAGAGACGGCGAAGCTAAGTTTAAGGCTGTGTCTACCAAGCCACATCGTTAGACTTTTTCCCCAACTATTTCTAAAAATTATGGCTAGGAGTGCCACAACAAAGATAACGTGTGAAGCAAGGGTAAGAACAGGAATAAGAGTCAGCATAATTTATTAGCTATGGCGTTGTGGGTGGAAGTTCACAAGAAGTTTTTTCAGCTAGAGTCTTTAGTTCTATTTCGCCCGAAAGTCTCGAGGTGTCTGGGAAAACCCATGTTGGATATCCTTCAATCTTTGCATCTTTACAAACTTGAAGTGTTCCTTGCCCGTTCGGTGTAGAACACTCTATATAAGGAAGGAGTCCTGCTGATTTTCCAAACATGGCCTTCTGCTTCTGGCAGTGTGGGCACCAAAAAGCCCCGTAGAACTTGGTCCCACTATCTCTAAGACAAGTGGCGAAGGTATCGAGCTTCCCAGCCTTGGCCGGAGTCACAATGAGCCAAACAACAAGTCCTATGACTATTATTGCCCCTACCCCCCAAACCAATCTCTTGCTTTTCATATTTGTATTATAAACGAAGTGGTCTTCAGATTCTACTCTGCCAAATCTGACCTTCTTTTGATAATCTTCAGTACTAATAGCAAAACAATAGAGTCGTATATGAAAAGATAGAGAGGATATGCTACTTCGTGGAAAACAAATACTTGTATAGCAAAAAGGCTAAGTAACCCCGAGATGCTTGCTGTTATCCAAACAAACGGAGTTTCGGTCGTAGGATTTTTATAAGTCTTGATTATTGTTGGGATACCAAAGAAAAGGTCGGCAAGTATGGCACAAATGAGGGCGACGATGGGCATATTTAGTGTTTGCCATAAAATCAAACCCAAAACACCAAGTCCAAAAAATACATAATCGTAAACTCCTGTAGACCAGACTCCAACCTTCTTAATTACAGAGTACCCAGCAATAACTAGAGAGTTGAGAGCGTTAGCCACAAGTATTGCCACTACCCATGTACTTCCCTCTGCAAACATTGCTCTCGCTCCAAGTAGAGTAATAAATGTCCAACCAAGCCAACTCAAGACATGAGGATGTGCCTTACCCTTATGAATATCCCTTATATAGGGCAAAGCACCAAGTAAAACGAAGGCTGACGATAGTATCCCAAAGATTGCCTTATCAAACATTAGAATATTCTATCACCGACAAACTTACTGCATTGGCAAACACCGTTGGTCAACACCACCGTTGGTCAACACTCAGTGTTGACCAACGTCACCACCGGCGGCTTTCGTTTTAAATTTTATTTACTTGAAGATTTAGTGCGAAGTGGAACTAGTTTAACTAAGAGTATTAATTAATTCCTTAACCAACACTTGAATTTGGTCACGTATATCTCTCATAAACTCCAAGGATTCTTTTTTGGGATCCTTCAATTCCCAATAAGTAAACTCACTATTTTTTGAAAGATAGTCTGGAATAGTGTCTTTCTCAGCCATGACGATAACCTTATCAGCCGTATCAAGCATTTCTGGGCTTAATTGGCTTCGTTTATTTTCCGACGCATCAATTCCAATTTCACTGAGAGCAGTTAAAACTTTTTCGGCCCCTGGAACATCTTTGAGCGTAACACCATCTTGACTTTTTCCTTCTGGATTAATGACTATCGTCCCAGCTGATACGGCAAGATGCTTACCTTTTGCCAATTTATTAAAAATTACTTCAGCTACCTGACTCCGACCAACATTTCCTCTGCAAATAAATAAAACTCTCATGTCTTTAGAATATCATGAGCTAAAATCAGGAGTTTGCGCCATGACACTTTTTAAATTTTTTACCCGAACCACACCAACATGGGTCGTTTCGACCTACTTTCTTTTCCTCAGGAGAGATGGGGGTAGCTCGCACATCAGCGAGGGCCATAGCCGCCTTCTCCGTGGTGGTACTAGGAGCATTGAAGGTCACATTAGGGTCAAGGGCTACAAAAAATTCGGCAATCTGTCTGGCAATAGAAGCCTCCATGTCTTTGAAGTAACTTAGCCCTTCCTTTTTGTACTCCACAAGTGGATCCCTTTGCCCATAAGCTCGCAAGTTAACACTCGAGCGCAGATGTTCCATAGTCTCAAGATGATCCACCCAGAAGGTGTCGACGGTCTGGAGGATGACTCTTCTCATTGTCTCTAGTGCCTCCGGCTTACTTTCAAGCTCTTTGGTTTTTGCCAAGAACCTCTCTCGGAGTGTCTCTTCCAAAAGCTCTGAGGCTTCACTAAAATAGCTATCCACTTCTTCTCTTCCCCCTAACAAAACACTTCGGCGACGTTTATAAATAACACTTCTCTGATGATTCAGAACATCATCAAATTCAAGTACGTGTTTTCTAGCATCAAAATTAAACCCTTCTATCTTCTCTTGAGCTTTCTCTAATGCGTTGGTTATAAGCTTGTTTTCAATCGGTTCATCCTCTGGGATATTCAACTTCCCCATCATGTTCTTTATCGTATCTGTAGCAAAAATACGCATTAGACTGTCTTCTAATGAAACAAAGAATTGGGTCTCCCCTGGGTCTCCCTGACGCCCAGAACGGCCTCGTAGCTGGTTATCTATTCGCCTTGCGTCATGTCTCTCGGTACCAAGCACAAATAAGCCTCCTAGAGCCTTTACTTCCTCGTACTCTGCTGAAG
>JBBUBA010000043.1:0-10807 GCA_038058485.1 Patescibacteria group bacterium
ACAAGAACTTTATCAAAATCTTTTTGTATCAAAAGGTCCAAAAGCACTTCAGCCTTAGTTTTACCGTGTATGCGGATGACATCTTGATCAATATTTTGTGCCGTGTCGCGGGTTTTGACAGAGATACGGGCTGGAGTGCGAAGGAAGTCATTGATAAGTCGTTCGATGTCTGGAGTGATAGTGGCCGAGAAGAACAGGGTATGTCTCTCCTTGGGCATTCTATCCATCATGAAGCGCATATCATTAATGAATCCCATATCAAGCATCCTGTCAGCCTCATCCAAGACTACAGTTTTGAATCCCGACAAATCTAAGTGTCTTGATTCGATATGATCTTTGAGTCTCCCCGGAGTCCCGATGACAAAATGGTGCTTGTGCCTAAGTTCGGTAATTTGTTTGCCCATGCCTGTCCCCCCGATACAAACAACCGAGAAGAGTCCTGTACCCTTGGCGAAATCTCTAAGTTCTTCATCTATCTGGTACGCTAACTCACGGGTAGGGACTAAAATCAGAACCTTTTCGTTCGGATTCAAAAGTATTTTATTTATAAGAGGGACGAGGAAGGCTGCAGTTTTACCTGTCCCGGTATTCGCAATTCCGACAATATCCTCGCCACGAAGAATGTGGGGAATGGCTCTGTCTTGAATCGGGGTTGGATTTTCATAACCCTTCTCCACAATGTTTTTCTTCAAAATATCTGCCACAGCAAAATCTACGAACTTATGCTCGGGCACAAAAACTGTAACTTCTTCCGTTATTATGGCCTTATTTACAAACTTGGAAACGTCAGAAAAGGATTTTTGAGGTCTCTTTCCTCCTCTTGAAGGAAACTGCGTTCGTCCATGAAAGGGCCTACTAGACGGCTGTCTGCCGCTTGATTTGTTGTACATACTTGGTAACCTCGTCAGCGAAAAAGGAGTGACTTAGTTAAGTTCTAAGTATATACCACCTACGTTATCTTGTCAACCCCAACTCTAATTGAAGAGTTTGGCGAACCATCCGAAGAGACTGAATCTACTCTCGTTTTGAGAGATAAATGTCTCAAGTGCGGTCAGATTAGTCTCAAGAGAAGTGATCTGTGCCTCAATATCATTTTTATCCCAATCAATTAGTTTCTCCCCCTCCCTCATTAATTGTTCAATTCTTGCTTCTGTCCTAACAATCTCACTCCTTATTACTCCAAGATTTTTGAAATCAGTCCCGATTAGAAAAGTTTTGAGAGAGCCCCTATTTTCGAGCTTTGTTTTTGCTTCATAGATAGTCTCAGTGGAACTGGCTTGTTCGCGCGCAATCCTTCTTACTTCTTCTCCCAGCCCACCATTTCTGTTTCCAATTTTCAAGAGATTCGCTACTGCCTTTGCCACATCACTTTTGCGATCATCGCCTTGTTCTATCTCGGTCGAAGTTGCACTTCTGTCGCCCCCTTTGTCATCATTAATATCCTCATCGATATCCTCTATTTCGGATGAGGTTGAATTATCTCTATCCTCTACCTTAAGAACAGATATACCTCTCCTACTATCAAGACTACTTTCAAAATTGTCTTCTGCAGAAACATAGGAAGATCCTGCAACTAGAAAAGCTAGTATTAATACTCCGATGAAAGTAATTTTTGGTTTATTCATACAGTTTTTATTGATTAATTTTAAAAATAATAACTTTATCTTATGCCTGTATCACAGTTGACCGTTACACGAGTATACTTGTTTGCTTCGACAGGAACGAGTCCAGCTTTACCACAACTTGGATAAGGACTCGAGGTTTGAACATTTCTTATAGCATAATCTCCTGGAGCCACACTTACTTTAAATAACCCGGCCGAATCGCTCGAAAACTTTTTGATAACTTTTAGGCCATCCACCGTTGTCAACTCTAAATTTGTTTGGAAATATTTATTGGCACAACCCTCGTCTCTGGTGCTCTGCTCAACGGGACACGTTGGACCGAGCAAAACTTTACCCTCGATGCCACTGGTTAGCGCCCCTTCCCTATTTTTCCCTTGCACATAAGAAAAAGCTAGAACTAAAACTAGCAAGGCTACTACGATGAACGAAACAGCTTTAACCTTTTTCATAATCTAGTGATGGTGCGCCCAAGACTAAGATAAAACCAGACCTGTTCAAGCTATGAGAGATGCTTGGAAACAAGCTTGGTCATTTCAAACATCGAGACCTGAGCCTTACCACCAAAGATAGCTTTCAGATTCGCATCAGCATTAATGTTTCTCCTGTTCTTACTATCCTGCAAATCATGCTTCTTGATGTAGACCCAGAGCTTCTTCGTTACTTCTGTGCGAGGCATTGGGCCATTGCCTACCACTGCTGCTAAGTCTCCACTCACATTCATCGGCTTCATGAAGGCCGCGTTTGCTTTTCTTGCCATTTCTATTTTTTATTACTTAATTCTTATTAACTGTATTTAAAGTATACCAGAGCCGCAGGCTTGTCTAGACTAGCTAAAACCCAATTTTATACTTGACAAATCTATTATATATGATAGTATGTAGAGAGATAGAGTTCTCCACATCCTTCTAGAGGAAACAATGGGTCTCCCGATTGGCACCCGCACCTTCTTCATGACGGTCTTTCTCATGTTCGTCGTCATCGCGTTCTGGATGGTGATGAACTTCACCTTGGGTCCCACTGCGATAGTCGCGGTTCTCATCGTGGTCGGCTTCGGTACAACCTATGCGATCGCCAATGGGCAGGGTGGCATCGCCATCGGCGGCATCTTGATTCTCCTTGCCTACCGTGCCATCGGAGAAGCCTACGGACCGTTGAGCCGAGCTCTCGTCTCGAACTTCGGCTTCACGCTCTCTGGTACTGGGCTATCGCTCGGAGCACCAAGACCGACCCCACCTTCAAGAATTACTGGGCGACCGCTCTGCGGTAACGCCTCCCGCCCCGACAAAGAGACCCGTCTCCAAGTCGGTGGCGGGTTTTCTTTTTATAAACTTTTTATATCCTCTATCAATTCTGGAAATTCTGGTTGGTTGAAGTGGCCTCTGTTTTCGAAAACCCTGACTGCTACATTTGGTAAAGCTTTTTTATATTTTTCGAAATCTTTAAAAAGCCCATATGGATCATCCTTACTGCAATATAAAAATATTTTTCCTCCTTGTTTTTGTAAACGTTCTAAACTTGTTGGCAAATCAAAATCAGCTAGATCATAAGCGCTGTCTGAATCATCAAAAGGCGGTGCGACTAATATTGTTGCCTTAACTACTTTCGGAAATTTATTTTCAGAAAGATATTTTGCGAGAAAAATTCCTCCCAAAGAGTGTCCTATTAAAACAACCCCATCATCTAGCAGAGAAGCAACTTTATCAAAATAAATCTTCCACTCAGAATATTTGGCGTTATTATGATTCCGCATTTTCGGTAAAATTACTTGATATTCCTCTCCCAATTTTCCCTGCAGAGAGTCCCTCCAATCTTTTTGCATTATTCTAGCCAAATCAACTGCCATAGATTTAAGATACGCAACATATTCGTTGTACGTTCCAAATGTATCTCCCCCATGTATCACTACAACTTGTCTCTTGTTCATTGTTCGTTGTTCAATATCTCCATGATATGCTCCCAGTTCCGCGCTCGAGTAATATTTGGGTGAAGTTCATCAGATTGATTCCATGGCGCATCGAGCAAAAGCACTCTACCTCCATTTTCAGCAACATCTGTAGCGTAACTAATAAAATCATCTACAAAAACATCCACTCCTAGCTCCTTACACGCATCAGCCTTACTCTTAATATTTGATTTACCAAGATACAAATTTGTAAAGTAAACCTGATCAAATAAGTTACTATAGTGCTTATTAAGCCAGCTTAGAGTTCTTTCCTTGATAAAATCTGGTCGAGAGGTAATGACAACTAGAGAATTTTCCTTACTCAACTTCCTCACTGCCTCGGGGGCACCGGACATGGGTGATGCATTATCATGCATTTCGCTCTGGTAAAAATCGACGATTCTTCTATCCATTTCCTCTGTAGTACATCCCCAAAGATCTTCAAGATTTGGCGTAATAGCCTTGTCTCGCGAGACACTCGTATTGAATTTAATATTGTGGTATTGATGCAAGGCATCGTAGAAATCCATCAATACATTGTCGAAGTCGAGGCCTATGACCATAGTGGCTACATTATACAGAATTTGTTAAGCTCCACTCCAGTGTATACTGTCCTTTAACTATGGAAACAAGCCACGGAGGCAAAAAGATGCAAGGCAAGACCATCTTCATCGTCGGGGGCGGTGGCCATATTGGCAAAGCCATAGGGCGAGAGTTCGTCAAAAATGGGGGGAACGTCACCTTCTTTTCGAGGACTCAAAGCAAACTCGAGGACGCGGTTCGTGGTCTCCATGTGGAGCAGGCGGTGGATCATACGCACATCTTCGCCGGTGATGCTCTCAAGCCTGAGGATTTGGAGAGAGCTCTGACGGAGACAAAGGCGAGATTCGGTGGTGTGGATGCCGTCGTCCTTTCCGCTGGCGGTTGGACGCTGAATTCGAGGAAGAGCTCGGACGCCGACTCGCTCAACGCGGCCGAGGACCACTTCCGAGACTTCTTCCTCATCCCGTTCATCTCGGGAAGAGTGGCTTTGAAGTTCTTCGAGGAGCAAGGGCACGGCATGCTTCTCAACATGTCCTCGCACGCCGCACTCAACCCGAAGCTTGAAGGCAACGACACCTACGGACCGATGAAGGCCGCTGCTCACCTCCTCATGACTCGTTGGCGCTGGGAGGAGATGGAGAAGGGTTCCGGCATCCTCATCGGCAATCTGACTCCGATGATCGTCAACACGCCCGATACGGCGAGCGTCCTGCCAACTCCAGAGATGAAGGCCAAGGCCGTTCAACCGAGAGACATCGGGCGGTGGGTCGTTGACCACATCGATGACAAGTCCCTCCAGGAGTCGACGCCCTTCAACTGCGACGTCGTCGTCTAACCTGACCGTCCCTCGCTTCCGCTCGGGACGGCTTTTTATTTATAACAAATCCAAAAAACCCTTATTTCTGCCAAGGCCTTGCCTTGGCAGAGTTAGCCATATTATTTACTGACTTCCCGCAACATCAAGATATCGTACCCGGAAAAAACTCGATCTTCCTTCGAAATTCCGATTGATTCGAAAAACTTAAATAATTCTTCTTGAATGACTTCGGAGTCCCCTTCTTCTGTCAATTTCTCCATCTCAATAAATGTCCCTAGATTTTCGACATCATCAATGCAAATTTCACAATTGTTGTAGTGGGTAATAATTCGAGTTTTGTTTACTCTGACCGCCTCCTTATACCCCATTAGGAGTATGGCTTTTTCCATCTCGTCTCTAGGACTGACTTCGACTTCGTGCTCAAGAGCATCAAGATCGTTAACTCCTCTCTGTTTGATGGTAAACAAAACCTTGGTTTTGTTTTTTACACGAAGACGGAGGAAAACGTCGTTAGCATTAAATACTTCTACTGAGCCCAAATTTTTGGCATAAACCACATCACTTTGGGTAACTGCCGGCTCAAAAGTGCACCCAAGGGATGTGAGTTTCTCAATAATCTTTTCTTTGTCTCTTAGCTTGGCCTTTATCTCAACCTCTTTCATCGCCTGAGTATACCAAAACCAGTACGCCTAGCTTTAAAAATTTGGTAAAGACTAAAGACTACTCCAGAGTTAACAACCATGGCTCCAGCAATCAAAGACCAGTCGTGGTAGTAAATCCCCTTGATAAAAAAACACACTGAACAAAAAAGACAGCAATGGGCAGAACAACAGAGACATGTTCGGCACTCTTACTTGTGTGCACTATCCAACCTTGGTTGTAATACCCCAAGGCCACTATCATCCAACCTACAGCAAGTATCGTGCTCCAAACCATCTGCGAATTCCAGAAAATAGATTGCCCTGCTAATTGCCCATAAACAAAAAGCGTGCCCAGAGCCACAAACAAAACACTCACTATTATTTCAATGTGTACTTTCTTCATCACTTAATACTAAGCCAAGAGGACACCACCATCAACCACAACCTGTGAACCTGTCATATAGCTTGAGAGGTTGGAAGCAAGAAAGAGAACAGCCTTACCAATATCGTCGGGCTCACCCATACGAGCCATTGGGATTTTGGCTTTAAATTTTGTCAGTATTTCTTCCATGACCGGCGAGACAGGACCACCAGCACCAGTACCTGGGGTAGAGATAGCTCCCGGTGCCACGGCATTAATTTGGATGTTGTGAGGAGCCAGTTCTAGAGCTGTGTTTTTGGTAAAGCCCCAGAGTCCGTGTTTGGAAGCATCGTAAACTGCCAAGCCAACAGATGATGGGTGTAAAGCATCAATGGAAGTGATATTAATTATCTTGCCACCTCTACCTTGTTTTATCATCACTTCAGCCACCGCTTTGGTGAAGAGGAAAACGCTTTTCAAATTTACAGCCAAAATCTTTTCAAACATTTCTGGATTCATTTGCATCACGGGTACTTGAGGATAAATTCCTGCATTGTTGACGAGAATATCTATGCCACCGTATGTGGCGACAGCCAAAGCCGTGGCCGATTTGACCCCCTCCTCACTAGACACATCTGTTTTGGAAAAAACGGCCTTACCACCATTTTTTTCAAGTTCCACTACTGCTTCAGCCCCACTTTTTTCATTCATATCAGCAATCACAACATTTGCCCCAGCTTCAGCAAGCCTCCGTGCAATGCCAAGACCAATCCCCATTGCCCCGCCCGTCACTATGGCTGTCTTCCCCTTCAAACTCAAAAGTTCGCCCACAGGTGTGTTGTTCATAATTATATTGATACTCGTCTATACATTTATTCTAGCATCTTCAATCTGTAAAAGAAGGCTAGAAACTCTTGTTTCTGCCAAGGCCCGGCCTTGGCAGATTACTTGGGTATTTTAGAAATCTGTATTTTCAATTTAATCCTGCCTGTTAAAATAGATTGAAATTTGCTAAGTTGAATGTTATTGGGAGGGTTCGCCCCTCGATAAAAATAAATTGGGAGATCGTCTAACGGTAGGACAGAGGCCTTTGAAGCCTTTAATCGGGGTTCGATTCCCTGTCTCCCAGCCAAAAATTGACAAAAGATTTATAAGTGTTTCTATTTTTTAGAAACTTGACCAGTGGTAGTAAAAGAGTAATATCAATTTCAGAAAAGAACATCGGCAAGCCCCATCAGATTCAATTGGTGGCGAGCGGCCGGCCCCACAGCAGATCAGCAGCCTTCCCGCTGCGCTGACGTCCGAGCAAGGGTCGAACGTACGCGACCTAAGTTTGGTCACCGTCTATGCATCTTTCTCGAGCTTTCCCTCGGGGAGGACAGATCTGTGGGGGTTTCTACTAAAGGGTCGCTTTCGGGCAACCCTTTCCATTTGTTTGTTACAATTTCTCTACTAGTTCCGTTCAGATACCGTTCCAGCCCGTGATCCTGAGTACCACGAAGGACGGTCAGCCAAGAAATTTTGATATAATCTGAATATGGAAAAAATCATCATCAGCAACAGTTTAGGAATTCTGTGGACTATGGGATGGCTCTTTACTATCGGATACTTGAAGCTCTCTTTTTGGAGAGGAGTTCTAGCTCTTATAGTCTGGCCATACTTTATCGGAGTCCACTTCGCCAAAAAGCACCTGAATTAGTTCCAAACACCCTCCTCTTCTTACCGTTCTCTATTTCCTTATTCCAATGTTCTTAAGAACTTGAGAATAGACTTCCCTGCTCCAGTCAAAGCGTGACGCACAGCTGAACCTTGATTCCTTTTCATGACTAGTCCGGCTATAGCAAGTCTACGAATGTGCTCTGAGCCAGTTTTAAAATTAATTTTCAATGTGTCAGAAATCTCAAAAACAGAAAGTTCTGGGGTTTTGTCTAAAAGTATCAGGACCTCAATTCTTCGATGGTTTGCAAATCCTTTTACTATTCTCTCCAATTGTCTGGGCTTAAGCATATTTTTATTCTTATATTCTCAAGAACTTAAGAATAGATATATTCTACTAGATTGATTCTGCTAGGGCTATTTCTAGCGGCAATTCGGGGATGCTTGTCTTTCCAGCTAGGTCGGTGGCTTCTATAAACTTGATTAAAATCGTGGCGGTTAAATGCTGGGCCGGCTTATTGGCTAATTCCTTCAAGAATTTATAATCATCTTCGGATGACTCTTCCAAAATATATTCGTCCACTCCGGCTTTGAGACGAATGAGGAAGAGGTAGCGCAAATGTTCAAGAATGAGTTTAGAAAAGATTTTTATATCAGCATTAGCCTTTCTCGCATCAGCGATTGCCCTCATCCCCTTCTCCATATCCTTCTCTACCACCGCTTCTAACACCGAGCGCACGAGTTCGGCGCGAGGTGCGCCTGTCACCAATTCCACATCCGTTCTTTTTATATTTTTCTCTGTGGTACTTGAGAAAACTTTTTCCAATATCCCATGCGTATCGCGGAAGGAACCATCTCCAAGCATTGCCACAAGCTCTGAAGCATCGGCTTCAAGCTTTCTCCCCTCGGCTTTAGCTATATTTACTGCAAATTCTCGCAAAATTTGCTGGTTGGGACGCTTGAAAGTAAAGGCTTGACACCTAGACTGTACTGTCTCCGGTATCTTATCTAACTCTGTTGTGGCAAGAATAAAAATGACATGTGCCGGAGGCTCCTCTAAGGTTTTTAAAAAGGCATTCCATGCCGACTTAGAGAGCATGTGGGCCTCGTCCAAAATATAAACTTTGTACTTTGATTCGAAAGGAAGGGTGTGAACGGCTTCATTCAAATTTCGTATTTCATCCACACTATTATTCGATGCGGCATCTATTTCATAAATATCATTTGGAGTCGTACCAACTTCGGTGGCAAAAATTCTAGCCACAGAGGTCTTGCCTGTCCCGCGCGAGCCAGCGAAAAGATAGGCGTGCGCGACTGTACCAAGCTTTATTTCGTTCGATAGAACAGTGACGATTGGATCTTGACCTGTTACATCCTTCCATTTCTTTGGCCGATATTTGCGATAGAGAACGGACATGGCAAAAGTATAGCAAATGAAAAGGCCCCGGGATAAATTCCGGGGCCCGAAGTCATGGAACCCAGTCGTGACTGTTGCTGGGTGTGACATCCGTCAAAAACCATTGGATGCCGATGCGTACCGGTGACCCACCGCTAGTGGAAGCGGTTCGCGTCAAGATGGCAGTAGTGCCCACCCAGAACGTGATACCGTTCACCACCTTGGCAGTCGTACCTCTGACGCTAATGCGAAGCGGATCCGATGAGAACCAGAAGGGCTCGCAAGGTAGAGCGACATTGGCTCCCTGTACACACGTGGCACGGAGAGTGTCCACGCCGGTCGACGTCCCTCCCGGAGGAGAGTAGTCGATGGTGCTGGTACTGCCTGGGCAGGGATTGGCGATGATCTGCACGGGAATGGTGTAGGAAACTCCCGAATTGCTCGTGAGTGTCGCCACCACATTGCCGTTAGCCACTCCGGCTCCGCCTGCCTTGGTCAGGGTCCAGCTTGCGCCGGAACCGCTGACCGAAACACCGGTGATGTTGGACGTGAGTCGCACATCAGCCAGATTGGCGTTCGTCACGGAGATTGTGAGCTGTTGCGTCACAGGGCTCCCGGCAATGGTGCTAAAGCACACCGATTGCGGACTCGAGCTGATGGTCGGCAGAGCGCTCACCGACACGAAGACCGTGTCGCAGATGGTCGTGCCTGTGGCACAGTAGGTGAGAATGACCCCACCTCCTGGCGTTGTGACCTGAAGAGCCGTAACAAGCCCGGTCGTTGCATTGACCAAGACTTTGAGCGGGTCGCTGCTGGTGGCAGTGACGACGCTCATGTCGTTCACCTTTGTCGAACCGTCGGAGTACGTCACCGTAACCCGGTAGGGTCCACCAGCGTTGAGCGCAAGGGTCTGATTGACCCCAAGCGTCGTATTGGTCGGTTCCGCATTGATGGAGACGGGAGTTGGATTCCCCGTTCCGCAAGACGTGCCGACGAGGGTGAAGTTCGTCGAGTCCACCGCTCCACTTGAAGTGGTGGCCTTGACGTACCCTGAGCCCGACACACCATTCGGCACAGTGAGAAGCCCTGTAGGGCTAATCACTGAACCCGAACTGTTCACCGACCATGCAACACCTTGCCCCGAAGGGTTGGTGGTGGTGGCGGTGAACTGGCGTGTGAGAGGGCACTGACTTCCGGTTTGGATAGCCAGCCCTCTCGGCGAGATGGTAACGGTGGGGATGCCCCCAGTCGTACCTCCTCGCACCGTGACGAAAGCACAGTGCCTGAAGCTCGGTAGTGCCGAATCAACGACGCAGAACTGCCGAGTACCGGGCGAGATACCCATGATCCGACCAGTGGTCGAATCGATGGTCCTCACCGTAACAACGGTGGTGTCCATGGACTCCATGCGGAAGTGTCGCATCGGGTGACAAGCACCCGGGGAGAACCGCTGGATCACGTACGTCTGGACGGTGTCGCCCCTGTTGATGGCGAACACGTTGCCGGGGTCGAGTGCCGGAACACCGACGTTGAGGTCATTGATGTTCACGCACGTGCCGATGGTGTCGGTCCATGACGTGAAGAACACTGCCGGAGGAGGAATCCTCACCGAGGTGATATCCTCTCCCTTGCTGCAGGACAGCGTGGCCAAAATGGCCGCAAAGCTTGCCAACCGATTGGCACGCATTTTGGCTCCAGAGTTGAAAACGTTGACGAGGAACTAAGAGTTTCTAGACTCTTCCTATCACAAAAGCCGTGTCTCGTCAAGGACAATTACATATTAAAAATGTGGCTGAGATTAGTATAAAAAGAAAGACGGTACCCAA
>JBBUBA010000044.1:0-2289 GCA_038058485.1 Patescibacteria group bacterium
ATTTTTCTGTGGGGTACGCGAGCGGAGCGAGCGGTGGCGGGGCGGCTTCCTTAGTTCCATTCAAAGTAGGTTCGCGCAAAGTGTATAATTACAGCACCAAGATATAATCAAATTTATGGAAGGATCAGAACTTGAAGGGGCAAGCATAAGAAATTTTGAAAAAGGAGAAAAGGTTAGAGTTTGGAGTGATTCACAAGGAAAAATGGAAGAAGTCGGATGGGAATTTGGCTTTGTTGTACCCGAAGGAGGAAAGGCTATCGTGCAAAATAGAGCAAAAGATAGGGTAAAAGAAGTGTCTTTGGATGATTTAAGAAAGTGGAATAGCTAGCGTTTTTAAGCTAGAATCGCTGTGATGGCTCGTCATGAGCTCATCGAATGGTGGCTATGGTGTAGCGGTAGCACAGAAGCTTGTGGAGCTTTTAGTCTGGGTTCAACTCCCAGTAGTCACCCAAAATGAAAAAAATTGGCCAAGGGCTACAGTATAAAGTTTTTGATCTGGGTAACGGGAGAGTTCTGAAAAAATGTATAAGCCGGAGCGAAGCAAGGCTGAAGCTCATATCGTGGGGCGAACTTCGCCCCACCGTAATTGAGAGGGACATAGAAAATGTTTTTGAACTAAGGAAAGACTCCATTGGGCGTATATTTGAGAAATTGGGGACAATAAATGCTGAAATCATAGGTAATCCAGAAATTTTTACCGATCTGGGTTACAAGCAAGATAAAGTTATTCCGCTTGGGGAATATTTCAGTAACCATTCTGTGGCGGAGAATGAATTAGTTATTGATAAGTATGTAGAAAATATATTTGAAACTTGGAAGTACGGATTTTCGGACATCATATTTAACTTCACTATTAACAATGGTGTTGACTCTAAAGGTAATGTTATTCTTATTGACCTAGGAGAGCTTTCGTTCAATAAAGATGAAGTGGCTAAGTGCGTAGTGGATCAAAAGTGGTTGAAGCAACATTCATGCACAACACTTCATAATGAAGAGTTAAAAAGCTATTTTATAAGTATAATGTTAGATCGAGTTACACTCGATGGTCTAAATAAGTATTGGCCAAATTAGGCTTAGTTCGAAGAAATTTTGCATGTAAGTTGGCCATATATTCTGTGTTCTCTAGAAAATTATGATAGTGTTCGAGTCCTGACCCCTGATGGTGTATTATTTAGGAATGAGAAAAATAATAAAATTTTTTGATAAATTGGAGGACAAGATTAGGGCCACCTTGAGCCATTACCCGATTGTCTACGCTTTTATTGCTGGGGTAGCCATTGTTTCCTTCTGGCGTGGGGTCTGGGAAACATCAGACAGGATGCACATCGCTCCACAAATGTCCCTTCTGTTTGGGTTTCTTATTATGCTCGCCGTTGGGGTGCAGGTCACAGAGTTTTTGGGCAACCGCATTATTATTTCTGGTCTTCGCGGAGAAAAGAAGCTTGAGGAAAAGACTCTGCTTGAAATAGAATCCGAAGAAACCTCTCTCTCTCACGTTAAAAAGAAACTCGACAGAATTGAGAAGATGCTGGAGAAATTAGGAGAGAAGAAATAGATTTTGCCTATCTCCTGAAACCATCAAGTCCCCAGGTCTTACCCGCCTCCACAAAAGCGAAATAGAGTAGGACAAAAATGAAGATTACATGGTCGTCCACTACCATTGAGTGTGCATCTGGGTGAATGATACCGAGCGGGATATAGTAGAGAAGCATCATGAGGGCTCCTAGAGGGGCAGAGTACTTCACGAATATACCAAGGATAAGCGAGACTCCAAGTAGGGTTAGGCCCCACTCATTTACGAAGTTTATTATTGGTAACACTCCTGGAGATGTAAACCAGGTGTACAAACCGGGAAGAAGTTTTGCCCCTTTCAAATATCCTACTGCAGACCAAGCTGGGTCCATTACTTTTGTAATACCGGCATAAAACATGTACCAACCAACTGAAATACGCAAAAGAAACAATATAATTTTTTGTGTCATATACACATCATCTTACTCTCAGTCTACCAATACTCCAGTGCATAACTGATATAATTCAGTAATCAATTTGAAACTTGATTGACGGAAAAGGTTAAGAGTGGTTGAATAGAGAGCAGACTTGTAGTTCCTGTAGTACAACACCACCGTCCGACCTGGGGAATAGAACGTGCGACAAAAACCGGCGACCCACGGCGCAGGAATTCCCCCGTTGAGTACTTCAGCGGGGACCCAACCGACACCCTCAACTCAGAATGAAGGGAAGTCTCCGGTGAAGAAGTAAGACATTCGGCCTCCTTGGAAACGGCCG
>JBBUBA010000045.1:0-9145 GCA_038058485.1 Patescibacteria group bacterium
CGATTATTACGTGAACATTACGCGCGTTATAAAAAATATTTTGTTTCTTTTGGTTGCTGTGTTTTCAGGGTTAGCTCTTATTGTGGTAACAGCTGGAGTGACAAGCGGTAGTGGAGAGCTAACTCCTTTCAATAATGCTGTCGAGACGGCCCTCGTGCATTTCCGCACTCCGTTCTTGACGACCATAATGCTTCTTATCACCAACCTTGGTTCCCCCTTTATCCTTTCGATGATTGCAGTTGTGCTCGCCATCATTTTGGTTCTCCATCGTGATACCTATGACACCTTACTTTTTATGGTTTCGATTGCTCTTTCAATTGTTTCTTACATCGTGATGAAAAATGCTCTGGGGGTCCCTCGCCCAGTAGGGAGTCTTGTTGCCGAGCTCTCAGGCTGGAGTTTCCCATCTGGGCACGCTACTGTGGCCACAGCTTTTTTCTTCGTTACGGGCTACTCCTTTTTCAACTGGCCAAAGAAATGGAGTATCAAAATAACTTTTGTGACTCTTTGTCTTATCGGTGCGGGGCTCGTCTCTTTTTCGAGGATATATCTTGGTGCTCACTTTGCCATAGATGTCTTAGGAGGTATTTCTCTAGGTCTGCTTACGGTGAGTCTCTCTATCCTATCTTTCAACATTTTCCTATCCGAAAAGCAGTGGTGGAGGAGAAGAGTGCGCAGTCTTTGATATTTCTTGAGGTCGGTATATAATCACCTCTATGAATGAATATTTTGATCGTCAAGAAGTTAAACGTTTCTTCAAGTTTGGATCGGTAGCGCTAATTTTATTTGTGGTGTTTTTGGGAGCCAAGACCCTTTCGGCTCTCAAGGATTTGAGTCAGCCAAGTATAGCTAACAGCACTATTGTCGTCACTGGGCAAGGTGAGGCTTTTGCCACTCCAGACATTGCCAGTTTCTCCTTCTCTGTTTCGGCTGATGAGAAGACAGTTGGTGCCGCCCAAGACAATGTAACTTCAAAAACAGAAGCTATTCTCGGCGCCTTCAAAGGACTTGGCATTGAGGATAAAGATATTCGAACTACCGACTATTCTGTCTATCCCAAATACACTTACGAACCCGTGTACTGCACAGCGAGTTATTGTCCGGGAGGCAAGCAAGTTCCAGATGGATACACTGTCACTCACAGTATATTAGTCAAAGTTCGAAATACTGACGATGCTGGGAAGGCTCTGTCTTTCGCAGGAGCAAAGGGAGCAACTAATATCTCTTCTTTGAACTTCACTATCGATGACCCTGATGCAGTGACTTCCGAGGCACGTGACAAGGCTGTGACAGATGCGCGCACAAAAGCTAAAACTTTGGCAAAATCCTTGGGAGTTAGACTTGGTCGAGTGGTCGATTTTAGCGACAACTCATATACACCAGGACCGTACACCATGTATCGCGCTGAAGCGGTTGGTATGGGAGGAGCCGTAGATGCCAAAACTCCCACTATCCCAACTGGTGAAAACAAGGTCACTTCTAACGTAGTCATCACCTACGAGATACGTTGACACAGTAGGTACACTTATAGTATTATCTAAAAACGCCACAGGGGCGTTTTTTCTTAGATGAACAGATTCATACAATACATTCGCGATACAAAAGCCGAACTTATCCACGTCAAATGGCCGACAAGAAGGGAAGCCATGGGCTTCACCATACTTGTCATAGTCATATCTCTTCTTGTCTCTCTCCTTCTTGGTTTCTTTGACTACATACTTTCGTTGATAATTAAAAGGTTTGTCATTTAAATATTAAATTCTCATGACAAAACAGAAAATTTCAGAAGGGAGAAACTGGTACGTCATCCACACGTATGCTGGATATGAGAATGCTGTGCAAAGAAATCTAAGACAGCGAATTGAGTCTCTTGGTATGGAGGACAAAATTTTTAATGTGGTTGTTCCAACCGAGAAAAAAATAAAAATTAAAGGAGGGAAGCGTGTGGAAGAGGAGGAGAAGATCTACCCTGGGTATATCTTGGTCGACATGGTAGTGACAGACGACTCCTGGTTTGTAGTTAGAAATACCCCAAGAGTAACAGGCTTTGTTGGTTCCGGTGTTTACCCTGTACCCATAGACAAAAAGGAGGTTGATATTCTATTTGCTCGCATGAACGCCGATAAGGTCATGCACACCATCAATCTCTCCCCTGATGATGCCGTTCTTATTGTGGATGGGCCCTTTAAAGAGCTTGAGGGTAAAGTTTCTGAAATTGATCAAGAGAGAGGCAAGGTCAAGGTCTTGGTTAGCATGTTCGGTCGGGAAACCCCTGTCGAATTAGACTTCTTGCAGGTCAAGAAAATGTAAGGTATTGTAGGCACTCAATCATGGCTAAGAAAGTTACAAAATTATTGAAGCTCCAAATCCCCGGAGGCAAGGCCGTCCCAGGTCAGCAACTGGGGCCTGTTCTCGGCGGAGCCGGAATAAACATTGGCGAATTCGTCAAGCGTTTTAATGATGAAACAAAGACTAGAGTTGGCGAAATAGTGCCTACGGTGGTTGAGGTCTATGAAGATCGAACTTACCATCTTATTTATAAGACAGAACCCGCTTCAAACTTGATACTCAAGGCTATTGGAGTTGAGAAAGGTTCAGGAAAGCCAAACACCTCCAAGATTGGCACAATCACCAAGAAACAAGTTCAAGAGATTGCTGAAAAAAAGATGGTAGATTTGAACGCCAATGATTTAAAGGGGGCTATGAAGATTATCGAGGGCTCAGCTCGTTCTATGGGGGTTGACGTTAAGTAGTTTATTTTCAAAACATATCGATGGCACAGATTTTAGATGGGAGAATTCCTCGTGACCAAATAATTCTTAGGCTTAAAAAAAGAGTTCAACTTCTCAATCCGAAGCCAGCCCTTGCTATTGTCCAAGTGGGGAATAGGGCAGAATCAAATGCTTACATTAAACAAAAGAAAATATTTGCAGAAAAGATTGGAGTCGTAGTCAAACATTTACAGCTAGCCCCAAATATCTCAGAGGGAAGTCTCTTGGAAAAAATTAAAAAACTAAACAAAGATTCTTCAGTTCATGGAATAGTTGTTCAGCTCCCAATCTCCGAACACCTAAATGAGCTAGACATTATTAAAGCAATCAACCCACAGAAGGACGTAGACGGATTAACACCGGGGAGCAAGTTTGTTCCGGCCACCGCCAAGGGGATTCTTTCTCTTTTAGATTTTTATGAATTCAAATTAAAAGGTGCGCGAGCAGTGGTTGTTGGACGCTCAATGCTTGTTGGCAAACCCACCGCACTGGCTCTCCTCAATCGTGATGTGACAGTCACAGTGGCCCACAAACAGACAAAGAATTTAAAAGAAGTCACTAAAACAGCTGACATATTGGTGGTTGCAATTGGTGATCCAAAATTTATTGATAGCAAATATGTAAAGAAGGGTCAGGTGGTGGTAGACGTAGGTATAAACACAAAGAAACTTTCACTGAAAGAGGAAATTGCCACAGGTAAAAGTCAGGTTTTGGTTGGGGATGTCAATTTTGAAAAGGTGAAGGGGATTGTAAGGGCCATCTCCCCGGTGCCAGGAGGAGTGGGGGCAATGACCGTGGCTTCCTTGTTTGAAAACCTTGTGGAAGCTTATAAATTGCAAAACTAACTGGCTTTTGCTTTTTTAGCGCGGATTACCTATCATTTGGCAAATGATAGACGGAAAAATGATTTTAAATAAGGGGGCACTTGCTAGCACCGATCCTCAAAAAAGAGTTATTCGAGGGTATAAAAAGGTCAAAGATTTTGTAAAACATTGCCGAGGGCTTGGGTTAAGAGTAGTTCTGGCTCAGGGGACATGGGACATGGTTCATGTTGGGCACGCTCGTTATCTGGAAAATGCCAAGAAGCATGGGGACCTCTTAATAGTTGGAGTAGACGAAGATAGGAAGGTTAAACGTCGTAAGGGGCCAGATCGACCGGTTGTTCCCGAGGACGAACGTCTCGAAATGCTCATTCATTTGCGGTCAGTTGACATTGTGGTCTTGAAGCGCCTAGATGACCCAAAGTGGGCCCTTATCAAGGCAGTGGAGCCTGATGTGCTCATCACTATTGCAAACAATTACACTAACGCACAGCGTAAGGAGTTAAAGAAATATTGTAAGGAAGTGGTGGTTATGCCACGTCAGGCCACCACTTCTACGAGTGCCAAAATTAGATTGCTCCAGATTAATATTGCTGAGAAATTAGGTAAAGCCCTTACTCCTAAATTGATTAGCACCATCGATGAAGTCTTCAAAGAAGCTAGGGGAGAGGGGGATAAAAAGAAGAAATAAGCTGATGAAAAAAGTTGTTATTGCTTTCGTTCCCGTTCTGCATGAGGGGTATAGGAAATTTTTTGAGAAGCATAAAGACGCTGACCCACTCTTTATTTTTGGAACATCACTTTTAAAAGATAGATTCCCGCATCTTGAAAAAGAAATCAGGGCCTTGGAGCCAGAAGTGATGAAAAAAGCCATAGAATCACTAGACATATTTGAAAGTGTAAAGATTTTAGAAAGTCCTGATGGTGTAGCGTTTGACGAAGCAGTGCTTCCAGATGAAGATGTAAGCCGCGAACTTGTAGAGAAGTATTTTAAAAATAAAAAAGTAACTTTCGATAAAGTTTTCCTTCGTTGGGATAAACATCAGTCAATGGAGGTCAGGCCAGTTGAGGTGGAACAGAAAATTTCTAAAGAGGAGTTTGATAAAAAAGTAATTCAAAACCTCAAAGGTGAAGCAGAGAAGAGCTCCGATTGGTGGAGGAGGATTGGGGCTGCCATTATAAAAGATAATCAAGTTGTGTTTGTCTCCCACAATAAACACTTACCGTCTGAACATTCTCCTTATACAAACGGGGACCCTCGTAACAATTTTCATAAAGGAATAGGAATTGAACTCTCAACATCTATACACGCAGAAGCCTCTCTCATCTCGGAGGTAGCAAGAAAGGGAATAGCTCTCGAGGGAGCTTCAATGTATGTAACTGTTTTTCCTTGTCCAACATGTGCCAAGCTCATTGCCACTTGTGGTATCACAAAGCTCTATTATTCTGGAGGGTACACAATGCTCGATCAAGATAAACTTTTACAAAGCATGGGAGTTGAAATCATTTACGTGGATATGAAATAAAAAGACCGGACTACTAGAGCCGGCCCTTGATGAGCTCGTATTCTGCTTCTCTGAGGTCCTCGGGTGATCTCCCTCGACGTATTTTTTCAAAGACGATTGCTCGAGTTACACCCAGCTCCTCTTCTCCAACTCCCTTGTAGAACGGTGATTCGACCCTTCCGGTACCGTCCGGGACCATAACATGAATGTGTAGGTGCTCAATGGTCCCAGCGGACAGTCGTGCATCCCCATCACGGATGAGGATACCTCGGCTTTGGTAACCGTGTTCTTGCCGAAGTTCCCGCATGATCCTGAAGAGAGACATCTGCTCTGCCGGTTGGAGTTCTTCCGTGTCAGTAATATGGCGCTTCGACACAATGAGGAAGTGGTGCTTGGTGTTCTTCTCAGGGGCAGGGCTTGGCCAGGCGAGCCAGTACTCGTTTTCTGCGATTACTTTGTTCATTTTCGGGTCGATTTCGCAGAAGGGGCATTTGCCTCGAAGGGCGTTGTCGACCATCAGACAGTACTGCTTGTACGTACGAGAACGGGCAATACTGGCAAGTGCACTAGGGTTGGTGATACCCGGCACAACAAGTTGAGGCACGTCCATGACACACTCCGGTAGTTTGGGTTCGTGATTCTCCTAGCTTTATATACTTCTAGTTGAGCTTAGTCAACCAAAGGTTTAGGAGCGGAGTTTTTTGGTGTAGTTTTTTTGGTTGACCAAATTTGAAACGCCAAGCTTCATCTTGAGCCAAGGCCTTCAAGTCCGGTTCTATCAGGTGGGCATGTATGTGAAGCACGCTACTACCATAATCTCCATCTTCTGATTTGCCAAATCTTATCGCCACTCCTCCTCCTTTAATGTTTCTCTTTCGGGTTTCTTCAGCAAACATCTCGATTAGTTCTTTACCCGCTTCTGGGGCCAAGTCTTTGATGTGCTCGACATGAGTTTTGTATATAGCCAAAAGTTGATGCACCACTTTTTCATAAGGCCATTGGTTTTCGGTAAGTAACCAATACTTGCCCTCTTTCAAAATTGGATTCTTGTGATATTTAGAAAGATTCTCTATACAAAATGGGCAATGACCAGCCAGTTCAATTTCACTCATTAATTTGAGTTGGTCGTCTCGTCTTACTGAAGATAAATTGATGTGTTTATTTTTTCCGCTCATAGATTTTAAAAGTCGCCCCAAACTGATTCTTCTCGTCGCTTTCATGATGCTCTTCGCTTACCACTTGCCAATCCTCCAGATTGAATTCTGGGAAGAATGCATCTCCATTTATTTCGGCTTCTACATGGGTTATGTAAAGTCTCTGAGCATACGGGAGGGCTGATTTATACAACTGAGCTCCACCTATCACGAACACTTCCTCATCTTTGGGTGACATTTCTAGAGCCTCATCGAGAGTGTTTACAACAATACACTCCGGAGCCGAGAAGTCTTTTTGACTCGAGACAACAATATTCTTTCTTTCAGGCAGGGGTTTTCCCAATCTCTCTACAATTGATAAGTATGTATTTCTTCCCATTATCACTGTGTGCCCCTTGGTGGTCGATGAAAAGTGTTTGAGGTCACGAGGAAGATACCAAGGTAGCTTGTTTAAGCTTCCAATCACATTATTTTTAGCCATGGCAACAATAATAGAAATCATATGGCAACAGGGATATTCTTGATTCCTGGGTGTGGGTTGTAGTCAGAAAGGGAAAAATCTTCAATTCGGAAATCAAAAAGGTCTTTTTTATCTTTATTAATGTTCATCGTTGCCAGTGGGCGTGATTCCCGCGATAGCATTTCTTTAACGGCGTCCACTTGGTTTACATAAATATGAGCATCCGAGAAGCTGTGGATATATTCGTAAGGCTCGGTATTAGTGACGTGAGCTATAGCTAAAAGGAGAGCTGCATATTGGACTAAATTCTGTGGAAGGCCAACTGGCACATCGCAGGATCGTTGAAACATATGAAGAGTCAGTTTATTATCAATGATTCTGAGGTGGACCCAACCATGGCAGGGAGCAACAACAACTCTTTGTTGTTTGCCCTTACCTCGAATTGTGTATTGGGGTATCCATGGAGTAATAAAATGTGTACGCAAGTGGGGCATTTCAGCCATTTGTTCCAAAATGTTTTTATATTGGTTAAAGGTTGCCCCCTCAGAAGTTGGGAAATCATGGAAGGCCGCTCCATAAGAACCCGGACCAAGGTCTCCCTCCTCAAGACCACGTTTTGCACACTTCTCTTTTGTGACCCAATGACGCCACCAATGACAACCAAAAGTTTCAAATTCTTTTTGAGTCCTAGCTCCATTTATGAAAGCCAGTATCTCACCTATTGCTTGACGCCAAATAGTCACTGGTAACCTTTCGGATTCCTTCGGAGCCATGTTTCGCTCATTGATGATAGGAAAACCATTTTCAATCTTATAGT
Organism: Patescibacteria group bacterium; assembly: GCA_038058485.1. Taxonomy (GTDB): domain Bacteria; phylum Patescibacteriota; class Minisyncoccia; order Phycocordibacterales; family Zambryskibacteraceae; genus JAIFWN01. Next base: position 7,529 of record JBBUBA010000045.1, read on the forward strand.
GAAGGCTTCTCGGGCCCATAAGGGTAATAGCGTCTATTTCTTGCTGACTTTTGGTTTGGACTCCGTAATTAAGAATTTGCTCTAAAAGCTCACTGTATTGTCTATCTGGGGCACGACTTGAGGCTGGTTTCATTTTAGTACTAACATGCTACCATAAGCTTCAAGATGAAAGACAAGGAAATTGAGAAGCTCATAAAGTCTGAAGAAAAGAGGCAAAAAAGCGTTATAAACCTTATTCCATCAGAAAATTATGTTTCCAGAGATGTTTTAACCGCGCTCGGTTCTATTTTTGATAACAAATATGCCGAGGGGTATCCAAATAAAAGATATTATGGTGGCAACACTCTGACAGATAAACTTGAGCTTCTGTGTCAGAAGAGAGCTCGAAAGGCTTTTGGGCTGTCAGAAAAACTTTGGTCTGTGAATGTTCAACCTCACTCTGGTTCTCCAGCGAACTTAGCTGTTTATCTTGCTCTGGTTCCAATGGGAGGAAAAATTATGGGCATGACTCTGACTGCTGGCGGACATCTAACGCACGGTCAAAAAGTTTCGCTTACTGGCAAAGCTTGGCAACAAGTTCCATTTGGTGTTGATGCAAAAACAGAGATACTCGATTACAAAGCTTTAAAAATGTTAGCTATTAAAGAAAAACCTAATTTGATAATAGCTGGGTTCACTGCCTATCCTAGAGAGATTAATTTTAAAAAATTTAGAGAAATTGCAGATAGCTGTGGGGCGCTCCTTATGGTAGACATGTCTCATAATGCGGGGCTCATAGCTGGTGGGGTTTATAATTCTCCATTCAAATATGCTGATGTTGTTACTACGACTACACACAAGACACTTCGTGGTCCACGTTCGGCCATTATTTTTTCCCGAATTGATACTAGGGAGCTTTATAAAAAGATAGACAAAGCTATCTTCCCCGGGCTCCAAGGAGGACCGCACATGGGGCAAATTGCTGGAGTGGCCGTGGCTCTCAAAGAGGCGAGTACCCCGGCTTTCAAAAGATATGCCAAACAGGTCTTAAAAAATTCCCAAGCTCTAGCCAGCGAGCTTGGTAGATTGGGCTGGAGAATCGTCTCTGGATGGACAGAATCAAACCTGCTCTTAGTAGATACATGGATGGGTGGGAAGGGGATTCCGGGAAAAGAAGCTGAAATAAAATTAGAGAAAGCTGGCATTATTTGCAACAAAAACACCATTCCGGGAGAAATGCGCTCACCATTTGATCCATCAGGTATTCGCCTTGGTCCTGCAGCTGAGACGACTTTAGGGAAAAAAGAGAAAGATATGATAAAGATTGCTCGAAAGATAGATTCGATTTTAAGAAAATAATGGTTCGAAAAACTCACCACAAGAATATGGCAAAACGAGATATAGATTTTTTATTTGAAGTTGGGTCACTCAGAAATATTCCTAGAGCTTGGCAACAAATTTTATCGGGGAGAGTTCAAAACATACCTGAGCATGTTTTTAGAATGGCCTTAATTGCTTGGATAATCGCTATAGCTGAAAAAGCAGATACTAACAAAGTGCTTAAGATGTGCCTTGTGCACGACATCTCCGAATCTAGGGCAACCGACATTGCTTTCATGCATAGGGAGTATGTGACAA
>JBBUBA010000046.1:0-1425 GCA_038058485.1 Patescibacteria group bacterium
CCTGCATGCTCATTGAAAACCCGGATCGTCTCACCGCACTCGTTCAGTTTCTGGACATCTTGTCCCGATGGGCAGATCGCGGCGCAATCGCCGAAGTCATCACCATGTTCGACAAAGTGAACTACGGCCAGTACGACGAGCTTCGCGGGCGCCTGGGGGAAATCCAGAGTTGCCTCACCGGCATCCGCGACCGCTACGGCTGGAATCGCACCGAGGTTGGCGAGACCGTGACCGACGGCAAGGTCTATGGAAGGTACCCATTTTCTTAGACAACTAGTTTCTCTTGATTTGTATTGTATTTGATTGTGAATTTATCTGCAAATTTCTTAGGTGGCATACTAAGTGAGGTGTGGATACGTAAGTGGTTATAGTAATAAATTGATTTGTATATCTCTGCCGTAAGTTCACCTAAACTCTTGAATCGGTTGATGTCTCCAATATCAACCTTCCAGTTTCCATAGAATGATTCTTGATAACCATTCTGCCAAGGAGAGGCTTTCTTGGACATTGATTGGGTGATATTAAAATCCTTGAGTATCATTCTGAACAACTTAGATTTGTATTCACTACCCTGATCTGAGTGAATAATCGTTGGAGGTTGATTACCCATCAGAGCATTGAGTAGAGCTTCAGAGGTTAGTATTGCTCCTCTTGAAGTTTTTATTGATAGACCGATAACTTCTCTGGTAAATAGATCGATTACTGTACAGACATAGACCCACCTACCTCTCCATTTGAGATAAGTGAAATCTGTAATCCAGAGGTGGTTCTTGAAGAGAGGTACTAGAGATACGAGCAGATTTGGAGAGGCTTCAGATTTCTTATTACCTCTTGATTTACGAGGCTTTTTGCGATTCCTGCGAGGTCTAATATCATACTTCTTCATCACCCTGAGTACTGGCTTCTTATTCATACTAAGCTCCATAGCTATACGCTTATGGCCATAGCTTGGATGAGCATAGAGCACCAACTCAATCTTTTGTTTGAGCTCTATATCTTTTTGATCCAGAAGTGAGTGATAGTAGAAGGAGGAACGAGCAATACTCAGGTATTCTAATACCTTCGATTTGTTTTCCATCCTTCTCACCACCCCCTTTTTTCAGCCTCCCTGATCTTGAGTGATAGTTCTGCTACTAACTGCTTCAAGAGATGGTTCTCTTTTTGAAGTTTGGTTATCAATGGATCAGAGCCTCCCCCAGTCTCTTCTTTAAGCCACTTGTAGATGGCGCCCTTGCCAATGCCATGCTCTTTAGCAATTTCAGATACACTCTTACCACCTTCTCTCACTCTCTTAAGCACATAATCCTTAACATCTTTAGGGATGCTATGACCAACCTTACCTTTATAGCTTGTGATATTTTCCATAGACATTATTTTACTCTGTTAATAAGAGAAAAATGTGTCCAGGATTTGGGGTACCTCTCA
>JBBUBA010000047.1:0-4822 GCA_038058485.1 Patescibacteria group bacterium
TTTTTGCATTTATACTTTCTACTGTTCTATCTCCCTCTATTGGACTTATTCCTTCAAAACCTTTCATAAAATAATTATAGCAACCCTTTAACGTCACGAACAGTAATAAGTATCATCAGTATTATCAAAAGTGCGAAGCTAATAGCATTCATCGCATTGAAAACTTTTGGCGTAATCTTTTTCCCTCTGACCCATTCAACCAGTACAAGGAAGACTCTACCTCCGTCGAGAGCCGGTAGAGGAAAAAGGTTAATGATTCCAAGATTAACCGATATAAGAGCAGTGAAGTACAAAACATAAGCAAGCCCAGCTTTGCTAACTGTCCCCACAAGCCCCACCAACCCCACTGGACCAACCACTTGAGAGAGATCCGCCTGACCAGTAAAAAGCCCAGTCAAAAGGCTCCAGAGAGCCACGACAGTGAGCTCTGTAATTTTGCCAACAGTTAGAAATCCGTGCCACAAGGCATCAAATAATCCTCTCTTTATGTATCCGTCTTGTGACTCTATACCCATCATCTGAATAACAGAGAAGAGAATCCAAGCCAAAATGAAATTCGCTAGTACCCCAGCCACAAGCACCATTATTTTTTTGCTATTACTTTTGGATTGGAAACTTTCTTGATTGTTCTCCTCCCCCTCCTCACTCGGACTCTCGCCAAAAATTTTTACATATCCCCCAAACGGTAGGGAGTTCAAAACAAAATCAGTGCCCCTCCAGCTAAATAATTTTTTTATCCTTGGAGGAAAGCCCAGACCGAATTCGTCTACTCGGATACCGACACTCTTAGCCACCCACATATGACCTGCTTCGTGGACAACAACTAAAACCGAGAGAATTATTAAAAAGATTATTATTGACATCAGTTTTTACTCGGATATTTCTTTTTCCTTATTCTCAAACAAACTCTCAAGCTTTTTGTTTGTTTCATCCACCAGCTTTTGCAAATCTTGTTTAGCACGGAAGGCGTCATCCTTGTCTAATTCATTGGCTTTTTCCTTCTTTTCTACATCCGAGTGGATCTTCTCCCTCTCGTTTCGAACTCTTACCCTCGCTTCCTCAAGCTTTTGCTTTGCTACTTTTGTTAGTTCTGTTCGTCTTTCGCTCGTAAGTGAGGGGAAGTTTACTCGCAACCCCTTATCATCTATAGAGACGGACAGACCTAAGTTTGATTGCTGTATAGCTGTCTCAATAGACTTTGACACACTAGTGTCCCAAGGCACGACACGAATAGATTGCGAACCTTCAAGATTTATATTGGCCAGTTGATTGATGGGCATTTTTGAACCATACGAGTCAACAAGAATAGAGTCTAAAATACTTGCAGTGGCTCTTCCTGTGCGCAGTCCCGAGTACTCCCTCCTTAACCACTCTACCGCCCCATCGCCACCCAGTTTAAATTGAGAAAAGTTGTAATTCATATAATAATTTTACCACGACTTCTAAATCTCCAAAGCCCCTACAATTTCTTTTTTTTATAACCCCAAAATACCCTTATTTCTGCCAAGGCAATGCCTTGGCAGAGTTAGCCATATTTTTTATATTGCTAATATCAACTTAAATGACTAACGCCAAGTGTTCTAGGATAACCCGAGGCATGGCGGAGGAGTCACGGGTATACTCACGTAGAGTGGAGATTTTTTTGAGAGTTTCAACTTTTGTACCACTGGCACGAAGTTCTAACATTAAAGAATCTAGGAATTCCGAGAGTGCTCCAGCTCCCCGCTCATCCTTTTCATCGGCAAATTTTTTGGCAAAATCTATACGCTGTTTGAGTGTCTTTTTTAAAAACTTTTTTACCTCGTTGTTTTCATCTAGTTCACCCCCCACTCTCTCCACATGCATTCGCGAAAGAAGAGTGGGGAGGAAAATATTTTCCTCGCGAGCGGAAATCAAAAAATGAGTATTTGGTACAGGATCCTCAAATGTTTTAAGCAGAGCATTTTGCGCCTCGGGAGTAAATTTTTCAGCTTTAATTATAAAAAATTTTTTTTCGCCAAATGCTTTTTCCACAGCCCTCTCTCCAAGTGCTCGAGCATCATCTACCACAAACACATCAGTATCTATAACAAAGATATCAGGATTACCAAGAGTCTTTACACCAAGGAACTTGAAAACACTGTCGATACCAGCATCAGCTTCTCTCTGTTCGCCAACGAAAAGCGTGGCGTGATGCATAAGTCTACTGTGGCTTCTCTACTTCTAGAAGTTCAACTTCAAAAATCAGAATTGAATTCGCTGGTATTGGACCAACAGCTCTATCGCCATAGCCAAAGTCTGGAGCAATGGTGAGCTTTCTTGTACCACCGACTCTCATACCAGCTACTCCCTCATCCCATCCCTTAATTACCTCTCCGGCACCGAGTGTGAAGGCAAATGGAGCTCCTCTACTACGTGAGCTGTCAAAGATAGTACCGTCGAGCAATGTCCCAGTGTAATGTACCGTTACCTTATCGCTAGCCGAAGCTACTTCGCCACTACCTGCGACTAAATCTTCTTTGGTTACTCCTGAATTTGTATCCATGTTTGGACTGATATCGGCTGGTGCCGGATTAATAAAACTCATAAAGGTGTTTCCCCAAAACAGGAAAGCGACAACCAGAAGCGATACTCCAACTGCGATTGCTGTGTTTAACTTTTTGTTCATAAATTTACTTTTAGTGTATATGATATTATATAGCCCTTATGGAAAAAGAACAAAAGCAAAGACTAGAAAAGCTCACCAAACTCCGTGTGGATAAGATAGCCAGCCAATTCAAAGAGGGATTCGAATTTATAGCTGAATATCCTAGATCAGTCACTTTTTTTGGTTCAAGCCTCTTACCTCAAGATGATCCAACTTGCATCTCAGCTAGGACTCTGGCTGGCCGTATTGCCAAAGAGTTGGGATACGCTGTACTAACAGGTGGAGGGCCAGGAATTATGGAGGCGGCGAACCGTGGGGCTAAGGAAAATGGTGGCGCCTCACTGGCTCTCACCATCAAGTTGCCTCACCCACAAATTACGAACGATTATCTTACTAAACAGGTTGACCCAGACTACTTCTTTGTTCGAAAGGTTTGCCTTTCCTTCTTGGCAGAAGCTCTCATTTTTTACCCTGGAGGATTTGGTACGCTAGATGAGTTCTATGAACTTATGACTCTTTCTCAAACAAAGAAAATTGTTGGTGTTCCTGTAATTTGTGTTGGTAGTGGATACTGGAAGAATGTTGAAACCTTCATGAAAGAAGAACTTGTAAAAAAGGGTCTCATCATGCCAGAGGATGTGGACTTAATGAAAATAACAGACAATCTCGACGAAGTCGTTGAGATAATAAAAAATGCTCCGGTTAGAGTTGTCGAGGAATTCCACGTTTAGCGAAACGAGACAGGCACGACGTATTGTTTTGACCTACTTTCATCTCCGGATGGATTGTCGTTTTTAAATACAACTATTCCTTCTTTTGTATCTGATTTCTCAAAAGTTATTGTGCCTGTGAAAGGTACGAATTCTGTGGTCATCCAATCACCTTGGGCTGTTATATAACTCTGACCCAAAATTTTTCCATTTGAATCATAAACAAAAACGGGAGCCGAGGCTTCGAAATACCATGAACCAAGGGCCTTACCGCTAAGGGTTATAGGGGAGGACACCAAGCCTCCTGACGCTGGCAAAGCTACGGTTATGTCGCTACTCCCAGAAGGACTAGGAACAGCTTTTTCTTTCCCCAAAAAGAGCCAACCGAAAATTGCCAGAAGGACAACCGCAGGAACAACAATAATTAGTTTCTTCATTATTGAACCATATTACACTAAAAAAGAGCAGACATTTATAAAAAAGTCCGCTCACCTTTCGGCAAACGGACATTGACAACCAGTCTTAGCGTGAGAAATCGATCCATTCCGTGGGAGCAAGAGAGAGAGCTAAGTCTCTGCTGAAAACTTCTTCAGGAATAAGCTTGCCCTCGTCGGTATCTCCTGCAATGTCACACATCACCATGGAAGATTCCTCATACTGAACAATCATGGGATACACCAGAATCTTGTTGACGAGCTGGCTCCGGATTTCGTCGGTGATAGGCTTGTCCTGCCCGTACCCAAAGCTCAAGATTGGGACTCCGAGCTTCTGCAGAACATTCACCCACAAAAACCTACGATCCCTCTCCACATATTTTTCATCACCGCCTTCTTTTCGACTTTGTTCAGCAGCCAACCTCTGGATCAAGCTCGCCGGCACGCGCCAGGGTGACCTGATAATGAGATCAGCAATCTGCTTGATGGTCTCATCACCGCGCTCGGTGGTGAGGAAGTGAATCATCTCTTCGTAACCACCTCGCTCAACCACTCTGATGATCAGGCGACGAAGAAACTCCATCGCCAATCCCAAGCCTTGCACCATCAGAGCCACATCACTCTTCCGAGCCACGTAAACCTCGTCGTTTTGAGTAGCCTTTCCAAGCCCATTCGGGCTCTTGAGACTTGCTCAGTGGTACTACCTATTTTGTATAGTAAAAGAAAAAAACTTGCCTGTCAAATCAAATTATTCTATAAACGTTAGGGCTTTGCCCTTCTTTTCGGCACGACCGGTGCGACCAATACGGTGCACGTAATCCTCATAGGTGGCGGGGAGATCAAAGTTGATAACGTGAGAGACGTCAGCAATGTCCAACCCTCTCGCCGCGACATCAGTGGCCACAAGCACTCGAGCCTTCCCATCTTTAAAATCTTTTAGAGCTTTCTGGCGAGCTGTCTGTTGTTTGTTGCCATGAATGGCATCAGTCTTAACCCCAGAAGTACTCAAAAATTTAGCGAGCTTGTCGGCTCCATGTTTGGTGCGAGTAAAG
>JBBUBA010000048.1:0-4520 GCA_038058485.1 Patescibacteria group bacterium
GCTCACTAGACGAACTTGTGAAGACAGTCCCAGCTCTCTCTCGCCTTCGTGCCGAAGCAGAAAAATCGGCTTCCACAACTGCCACATCTACAGTAAGATAGTCAAACGCCTGCATGCGCAGGCATGCCACCTTAGCTCAGTTGGTAGAGCAACACTTTTGTAAAGTGAAGGTCCTCGGTTCGAATCCGAGAGGTGGCTCAAATTTCGTCTTCTGTGCTTTTGGTATTTTCGATGTCGTGATCAATTCTCCCACCATTCTCCTTTTCAGAAATACTTTTGAAATATTCAGATATACCATCGCTCTTTTTCAAAAACTTTGATCCCCTGATATTGCCAATATGCTTCTCTGTTTTTTCTTTTATCAAAGTGCTGATTTTGTTTATAGAATTTTTTGTATGTAGTGGCAACTGTTTGACGAAAAAGAAATTCAGCTTCTCCTTTGTTTCTGAATATTTGTGAGCAAATTTGTGAGAGGCGACTCTAACTCTTTCGTCCCCCAGAGAGACCATCCTTAAAAAAAGTGGTTTAGACTTACGCCTACCCTCAATTATTTTGGTTCCAATTAGAGCTGTAATGACTAGACCCGAGATTAAAAAAATAATGTTCAGGGTCATTGAGAATTATGTAAAAATTACTCCGACACAGAGAAGCGGGTGAAGCGGCGAACCTCTGTACGCTCACCAAACTTTTGTGTCGCACCATTAACTAAATCTTTGATACTTTTGTCTCCCGATTTAATGAAAGGTTGTTCGAGGAGCTCTGATACGTCTTTTGGATTCATGGCTGCTACGTGCATGGCAATATCCCTAGCAAGGTTTTTAAATTCATCATTCTTGGCTACAAAGTCTGTCTCGCAAGAGAGCTCAACTAAGGTCCCAGAAATGCCTCCACCATGTATATAGGAGGCTATAGAACCAGCACCAAGGGCTCGACCACTCTTCTTTTCGGCCACTTCTACACTCCTTTTCTTCAAGACCTCGAGGGCTTTGGTCTTGTCCCCATTAGCCTCATTCAAAGCATTCCTCACTTCACCAATAGAGAGACCAGTTTCATCTCGAAGGACCTTGATATCGGCTGTAGTTATTTCCATTTTTGTAGAACTTATTCTGCTTTTTTCTCTTCCTTTTTGATACTAGCAACACCGAGCTTATACGCTTCCGTTAGCTTCTTCATTATAAGGGCAATTGAGTGCTTAGACGAGTCGTTGGCAGGAATAGCGTAGTCTACAGAATAGAGATCCGTGTCGGATCCAGCAATTGCCACAATGGGGATACGCATCCGAGTGGCTTCAGATACAGCAATGTGTTCCTTTTTTGGATCAACAACAACAAGAAGTTTTGGCAAGGCCTTCATCTTAGATACACCACCAAAATATATCGTGAGTTTGTCAATATCTCTGTCTATCAAAAGACGTTCCTTTTTTGTGTACTTGCCAAGCTCTCCCTTCTCTCTTTGTGTCGTTAATTCATCAAGTTTTTGAATTCTCTTTTTTATCTCTGGCCAATTAGTAAGAGTTCCTCCTATCCATCTTCCATTTACGAATGACTGCCCGAGTTCTTCCCCAGCCAACTTCACAGCCTCTCTAGCTTCAGACTTTCCACCGACGAAAAGTATTGGGGTGTTCTCCTTGCCCTTCGCTTCGACGAAGCTCAAGGCTTTGAGAAGTTCTTCGGATGTTTTTTCAAGATCAAAGATTTCTAGGTTATTTTTGGAACCGAAGATGAAGTTTTTGGTAGAAGGGTGACGACGGGACTTAACAAAGCCGAAATGAGCTCCCGCCTGGAAGAGCTCATCTATCAAACCACTGTTATTTTGGGCCTTGGTAATCATTTATTAGTGCTGGGAAATACTAACAAAAATAGGCTGTTTGTGCAATACTTCAGATCAGAAACTACCTTGAGGAGGGGTTCATGAAAGATGTAAGCCAGGAAACTCGCCCAACAATGCCCGGTGAGTGGAGACAGGTCGACATGCACGAGTGGGGTCGGATGAATAGAATTTGTCCAGTTCGAGGATCAGGCGAGAAGTCTCACAAGCATTTCATGAAGTGCTCACGATGTGGCACGAGACGCTATGGAGCGTACGCCGAACATGGAAACTACCACTACTTCGAATATGACCAACAAGGGGGAGTGATAGTGGTAAATGGTAAGTGGAGATTGTGTCATCTTCCTCCAAGATTCATTCACGAAACTATTCCGCCGTGTTCCGCATTCCCGCCAAAAGATTTGGGGGTGCTCGAACAGGTGGAAGTATGTGGCAAATGTGGACACCTCTACGAAAACGGTCAGTGTCCATCCAGACACAACACGTACACCCTGCACCTTCTGTTCATAAGACCGCTTCTCGTCCCTGCTTCTACCTAATTGCAGGGATTTTTTATATAAAATTTGAAACCCCCACCTGAAATCGATGGGGGTTGAGCCTATGGTGGGGCTCCGTTCAACTGCACCTAACTGCAGGAATCTATGACTTCACTCTCGTACTGAGAGACTGATCAAGGGCTACGATTGGTTGCGGGGTCAAGTGAAAAACGGTTCCCGAAGGTCCGTGTCCGCCTGAGTTACTCACCCCAACCGTAACCCCATCTCATCGTATCCTAGCATACTATATAGATTCTGTCAAGCAGTTTTAGAGTTTTCTGTTTGGAGAGCGTCAATTATTGGCTCCATGTAGCCCTGGAATATCTTTTGGGTATTGTGCCAGCTCACGTTTATGCGGTGGTCGGTAATACGGTCTTGGAGAATGTTATAAGTTCTGATTTTTTCTGACCTGTCGGCTGTGCCTATTTGGGACTTTCTGTCTGCCGAATATTTTGAGGCTTCCTCCTCATCTTTCTTTGCTTGAAGTTTAGCTAGAAGGATAGACATAGCCATCTCACGATTCTTGAGTTGATTTCTTTGAGAGGTTGAGCGTACGTCAATACCTGTAGCTTTGTGGATGATGCGGACAGCTGTCTCCACCTTGTTAACGTTTTGTCCTCCTGCTCCGCCTGAACGAGATGTCTCTATCTCTATGTCTGTCGGTTTAATTTCTATCGTAGTCTTTTTTCGTATCGGCAAAATTGCTACCGAGGCCGTCGAGGTGTGTACTCTCCCCGTTTTTTCTGTATCCGGTACTCTTTGTATACGATGCACTCCTGTCTCAAATCGAAGATTTTTATAAACACCCATTCCTCGTATTTCAAAAGAAGCTTCTTTGTATCCCCCCAAGCTTGAAAGTGATTCGTCTATAGCTGAGAATCCCCAACCCTGTAACTTAGAATACGCCTTATACATTTCGGCTAGTTCGTGAGCAAAGAGGGAGGCCTCTTCCCCACCAGCACCAGCCCGCACTTCTAAGATCACTTCGTTGGGGAATTCCTCATCTTCTGGCACCTCTTCGCCAAGAATCCTATCCATCTCCTCAAGCATCATCTTTTTTGATTCCTCATCTTCCAATTTCAAATACGTCTGTGCTAAATACACAGTCTTTGGGTTGGATTTATATTTTTCTATATCAATGTCCACTGAAATTTATTTCTTCTTGCTCGCTTTTGCCTGTTTTTGTTTGAAGCGTTCAACACGACCAGCGGAGTCGAGAACCTTCTCTTGTCCTGTGTAGAAAGGGTGGGATGAGGAAGAGATTTCTACGCGAAACAAAGGGTAGATTTTGCCATCCTTAGCCTTAGCCTCCTCTTTAGTGCTTACAGTTGAAGGAATGATATATTCCGTACTATTACCATTATCCAAAAAAAGGACAGGCCTGTAAACTTTTGCGTGTATATCTTTTTTCATATTACGAATTTTACGAATTAAATCGAATGATACGAATGGGCTTTAAGTATTTATTACAGAAGTTTACTAATAGACCGAGCTTGAGACCACTAGCTTGGAGATACCTATGTACTTGAGCATAGTCTTCTCTAGTAACAATCGGCCTTGCCTTAAGTTCTACCAATAACTGATTGTTTATAACAAAATCGGCCTTATTTGTAAACCCATCATCAATTTCTTTAATTGGCAGGGCTTCCTCTCTACTGAAGCTAATGTTTTGATCATTTAGAAGCCTTTCCAAGGCATCACCATACTGCTTCTCTCGACCATACCTGCCGATTGAGTTATGGATAGAGAAAAGAAGTCCATTCAACGTATAAGAAAGTTCTGGATATATGACTTTTTCTGAAACTTTTGGTTTTTCCATTCGCGTCATTCGATTTTATTCGCGATTATTCGTGTTAGACATCCTGCAACAGGTCAATATTGTTCTGAAGAGTTGTGGCCTTAGACATTACACTTACCCCATAGCTAAGACCAGCGTTTGGTTTCCCACTTGTGCCATAGCAATTCCTCCCGGAGTAGTACCTGCAAGCCGCGGTGCGCTCGTTGGTATAATCCCCCGAAGCGCCTCCCAAGTCCTTCAAAAACAAGGCCATGGCCATAATGGCATCGGCTGGGTTCCAAGGATCAGGAGTCGACTTGCCGGTAGCTCCAGAAATTTTCGATACCATTATGTTCCAAGTCGAAGGTATGAATTGAGCT